>DATFJS010000001.1:0-3405 GCA_035269045.1 Longimicrobiales bacterium
GGGCAGACCACCTTCTTCGACGACGAGTGAAGTCCGTCGAGAGGGACGTCCGGGTGCCCGACGGCTCCCGCACCTCGGACTACGACTACGATCTTCCCGAGGGACGGATCGCCCGGCATCCGGCGGCCCGTCGCGACGGGAGCCGTCTCCTCGTCGTGGACCGCGCCCGGGACGAGTTCCTGCATTGCGACTTCCCCGATCTGGTCGAGTGGTTCGCGCCCGGGGATCTCCTGGTCGTGAACGAGAGTCGCGTGCTGCCGGCCCGCCTGCACGCACGACGGAGTACCGGTGGGCGGGTAGAGGCGCTGCTGCTCGCGCCTGAGGAGACGTCTGCCGAGGGATCGGGCACCGCAAACGCTTCGCCGGACGATTCCAGCGGTGAGGGCGCGGTCTGGACGGCGCTGCTGCGGCCCGGACGGAAGCTCCGCGCGGGCGAGCGTGTGACGCTCGAGCGCGCCTCGGCCGAGGCGGCGGCGGACGCGCGGGGGCCGGACGGGACCGCATCCGAAGATGGCGAGGCTCCCGGCGTCGAGTTGGAGATCGTCGACGACCCGCACGCGGAGGGCGTGCGGCGGGTCCGGTTTCCGCCCGGCGCCGACCCCGTCGAGGTGATGCGGTCGTACGGCGAGATCCCGCTGCCCCCGTACCTCGACCGTGATGCGGAGCCGGAGGACGCGGACCGTTACCAGACCGTCTACGCCCGCGTGCCGGGCAGCGTCGCGGCCCCCACGGCCGGCCTCCACTTCACCGACGACGTTCTCGACCGCCTCGAGCGAGCCGGCGTCGAGCGGGCGGCGGTCACGCTTCATGTCGGTGTGGGCACCTTCCGGCCGGTGGAGGTCGAGGACCCGACCGAGCACCGCATGCACACGGAGGTCTACCACGTGCCGGAGGAGACGGCGGCGGCAGTCGCGGCGTGTCGAGCGCGCGGCGGCGCGGTATGGGCCGTCGGGACCACGGTCGTGAGGACGCTCGAGAGCGTGGCGGACGGGCGGCGAGGTGTCCGGGCCGGTTCGGGTGCCACGCAGCTGTTCCTCCACCCGCCGGGCGAGCTCGAGGTGGTCGACGGCCTCGTCACGAACTTCCACCTCCCGCGCTCGACGCTGATGATGCTGGTCGCGACAGTGGCCGGCTACGACCGAACGATGGCCGCCTACCGGGCGGCCGTCTCGGAGAACTACCGCTTCTACTCGTACGGCGACGCCATGCTGATTCCCCCGGTCCGGACGGACTCGTGAGCGGCTTCCGATTCGAACTCCACGCCACGGACGGTGCGGCGCGCGCCGGCACCTTCGAGACGCCGCACGGGGCGGTACCGACGCCGGCCTTCATGCCCGTCGGGACGCTGGCCACCGTGAAGGGGCTGGATCCCGCGGAGCTGGAGGCGATGGGGGCGACGATGGTGCTCGCCAACACCTACCACCTCTTCCTCCGCCCGGGATCCGAACTGGTCCATGAGCTCGGAGGCCTCCACGACTTCATGCGCTGGCCGAAGCCGCTGCTCACGGACTCGGGAGGATTCCAGGTCTTCAGCCTCGGAGAGATCAGCGAGATCCGGGACGAAGGGGTGGAGTTCCAGAGCCACCTGGACGGCAGCCGGCACCTGTTCACGCCCGAATCGGTGATGCGCGTCCAGCGGCAGCTCGGCGCGGACGTCGTCATGGCCTTCGACGAGTGCCCCCCGGGAGGCGCGGACCGTGCGACGGCGGAACAGGCGAATCGCCGGACCCTCGACTGGCTGCGCCGATGCCGGGTCGCCTTCGACGAGGTGGCTCGCGACATCGAAGGCCCCGAGCAGACGCTCTTTCCGGTGATCCAGGGCAACGTGTACGCCGACCTCCGGCGGCAGAACGCCCGTGACATCCTCGGTGCGGGCGACTGGGCCGGCCTCGCGATCGGGGGGCTGAGCGTGGGCGAGGAAAAGCCCGACATGTACGAGATGCTGGAGGTCCTGGACCCCGAGCTGCCGCAGGATCGGCCCCGCTACCTCATGGGTGTCGGCTACCCGGACGACCTGATCGAGGCGGTGCGGCGCGGCTGCGACCTCTTCGACTGCGTCGCGCCCACGCGGAACGGGCGTCGGGGCTCCGCCTGGACGCTTTCCGAGGGCCAGGTCAACTTGAAGGCCGCCCGGTACAAGCGGGATCGCGGTCCGATCGACGAGGGCTGCGACTGCTCGACCTGCCGGCGATTCGACCGCGCCTACATCCGGCACCTCATCGCGACGAACGAACGTCTCGGCGAGCGCCTGGTATCCATACACAACCTCCGGTTCCTGATCCGCCTCGCGGAACAGTGCCGGACCCGGATCGCCGCCGGCGAGTTCGACAGCTGGTCCACCGACTGGCTCGAACGCTACCGGGCGGCGCGACCGACCACCAACGACCACGAGCACGACGCTTCATGATTCCAGTTACGGGACTTCTCCAGGCAGCACAGTCGAGCGGGCCGGGCCTGGGGGTCTTCGCCCTCCAGATCGGCGCCTTCATCGCCATCTTCTGGTTCCTCCTCATCCGCCCGCAGCGGAAGGAGCAGCAGAAGCATCAGGAGATGATCCAGGCGCTCGTGAAGGGCGACGAAGTCATCACGAACGGAGGCATCATCGGGAAGATCACGAGGGCCGAGCCGACGCGCCTCACGCTGCGCACCGGTGGCGTCGACGTGATCGTCGACCGTGGTCGGATCGCCCAGAAGGTCTCTCCGGAGACCGACTCCGAGTAGACCGGTGGCTCTCCGACGCATCGTCCTGATGGGCGACCCGGTCCTGCGACGGGAGGCCGATCCCGTCGAGACCTTCGACGCGGACCTGGCCGAGCTCGTCCGGGACATGTTCGAGACGATGTACGCCGCCGAGGGCATCGGGCTGGCCGCGCCCCAGATCGGCGTCTCCCGGCGCATCTTCGTTCTCGACGTACGGGACGAGGACGATCCCGAGGGTGGCCGCTTCGTGCTGGTCAATCCGGAGATCGTCGAGCACTCCCACGAGACCGGCAAGGGGACGGAGGGATGTCTCTCGATTCCCGGCATCGAGGAGGTCGTGGAGCGCCCCGCTCGCGTCCGCGTGCGTGCTCAGGACGTGAAGGGCGAGTGGTTCGAGATGGAGGGCGACGAGCTTCTGGGTCGGGCGCTGCAGCACGAGGCGGATCACCTCGACGGGGTGCTCTTCCTCGACCGGGTCGGCCCGCTCAAGCGGCGCATGGCCGTGAAGCGGTGGAAGAAGTTGCAGGAGGAGGACGCCGAGTGAGCCGGCTCCGACCGACCCGGCCTGGTCGGGAGCGCAGCCGGGCCTCCGGATCCTCGTCATGAAGGTCCTCTTCTGGGGAACCCCGGACTTCGCGGTGCCGACCCTCCGGGCACTCGTCGGCGAAGGCCACGAGGTGGTCGGCGTGGTCACGCAACCCGATC
>DATFJS010000002.1:0-3732 GCA_035269045.1 Longimicrobiales bacterium
TCCGGGTGGTGGATCCGACGACGGGTGTGGAGCGCGAGTCCTTCCCACTTCACGACGAAGCCGCGGTGGACGCCGCGCTCGCCGGAGCGGTCGAAGCCCAGCGCGACTGGGATACGGTCGACTTCGACGAACGCGGTCGGATCCTCCGCGCGGTGGCCGATCGTCTTCGCGACGACACCGACCGCTGGGCCGACCGGATGACGGCCGAGATGGGCAAGCCGATCACCCAGTCCCGCTCCGAGATCGAGAAGTGCGCGTGGGTGTGCGATTACTACGCCGAGAACGCCGAGGGATTCCTCGAGCCGACGCACGCCGACACCGAAGCCGCGTCGTCGTACTGGGTGCACCGCCCCCTCGGCGTGATCCTCGGCATCATGCCGTGGAATTTCCCGCACTGGCAGGTCTTCCGCTTCGCCGCCCCGACGCTCATGGCGGGGAATGCGGTGCTGCTCAAGCACGCGCCCAACGTGCCGGGGTGCGCGGAGGACCTCGCCGAGATCTTCGACTCGGCGGGACTTCCGGGAGGACTGTTCACCAACCTCCGGCTCGACAACGACCAGGTCTCGGAGTGGATGGCCGACGACCGCATCGCGGCCGTCACCCTGACCGGCGGCGTCCGCGCCGGAAAGGCGGTGGCCTCGCGCGCCGGAGGCCTGATCAAGAAGACGGTGCTCGAGCTGGGTGGAAGTGATCCGTACCTGATCCTCGAGGACGCCGACCTCGATCACGCGGCCGAGCAGTGCGTCACCTCCCGGATGATCAATTCAGGCCAGAGCTGCATCGCGGCCAAGCGCTTCATCGTCCTGGATGCCGTGCACGACGCCTTCGTCGAACGCGTCGTCGACCGGATGCGGGGCTACGTGATGCACGACCCGACCGACGACGAGTCGGAGCTGGGGCCGCTGGCCCGCGAGGACCTCAGAGACGAGGTGCATCGTCAGGTCGAGGCGTCGGTCGACGCGGGAGCCCGATGCGAACTGGGTGGAGAGATCCCGGATCGGGCCGGAGCGTGGTACCCCGCGACCGTCCTCACCGGGGTGACGCCGGACATGCCGGCGGGCTCCGAGGAAGTCTTCGGCCCGGTGGCCGCTGTTCTGCGAGCACCCGACGAGGACACCGCCATCGAGTGGGCGAACGGCACCCGCTACGGACTCGGCGCCGCCGTGTTCACGAAGGATGTGGACCGCGGCGAGCGAATCGCCCGCGACCGGCTCGAGGCCGGTGCCTGCTTCGTCAACGACTTCGTGCGCTCACACCCCCACCTGCCCTTCGGCGGGGTCCGGGAGAGTGGCTACGGACGCGAGCTCTCCCCGCTCGGCATCCGCGAATTCGTCAATCGGAAGACGGTCTGGGTTCGATAGAGGGAACGGCCTTCGCCATCTCGGACTCCACCTCTTCGGCGGGACGCATGCGGGAGAGGTCGAGCTCGAAGTCCATGTCGGCCGGCGCCTCGAGCTTGGCCGCGAATTCCCGCACTTCGCGCGGCGAGAGACCGACCTCGCCGAGCTCGTCCGTCGACAGACGCGCGCCGTCGCGAGCGGAAACACCATCGTCGTCGGCCGCCAGCAGACGGGCCAGAGCGGCCCGTTCGCCGCGACTCAGCGGCCGTCCGCCCAGATCGTAGTCCAGCCACGCCTCGTAGCTCAGGGGGGCCACTCGCTTCACCATGCCGGCGATGACCTCGGCATATGCGCGAATCTCGTACTGCGCGTGCGGGTCGACCCGCAGCGAGAGGAAGTGCAGCAGGTTGTGGAGGTCGATCTTCCAGTACCACTGCGTATAGGTCGACAGCGGCAGGTCGATGCCCGCGATCTCGCGCGCGACGTCCTCCCCGACCATCCACTCGTACGAGCCGGCCGCCCGCTCGCGAATCTCCGTCCAGCGGGATACCGCCTCTCGGTAGAGCGCGTCCTCCGCCTGACCTCCACGCCCCTGGTTGTTCGTGGCGCTCTGGAGGTTGAAGTGCTCCTGGTCCGGCGTGTAGAAGAGCAGCGGCATGAGGGAATAGCGCCCCGAGTACTCGTTCACCGAGGCGGTCCGATGCCGGATCCACTGCCGCGCGATGAACATCGGCATCGCACAGTGGAACTTGAGCTCGACCATCTCGCTCGGCGTGGAGTGCCGATGGCGGCGCAGATACCGGATCAGCCCACGGGTCCGGGACGACTTCCGGGTGCCGTAGCCGTAGGAGACACGGGCCGCGCGCTCGATGCTGTCGTCGCTTCCCATGTAGTCGACCAGCGAGACGAATCCGTGGTCGAGGACGGGAAAGTAGCCGCCGAGGATCTCCTCGGCTCGTGGGTTCGTGGGGCGCTTCGTTTCCAAGGGATCGGGGGTCCGGGGGAATGGAGGAGCCCGAAGATCTAGCCGCCCCCGTCGGGGGGCAACCTCAGTCGCCTCGGGGAGACCCGGGCGAGCCCTCGAGGCCGTGGAAACTCCGCCGATCGACGTTGTGACGCTCCTCCGCGACCGCGCCCGCCTCCTCCTGGATCCATCCGGAGTTGGACTCGAGCCCGTGGGCGGATTCGTGGTCGGACCCCCAGAGATTCGTCCCGAGAAGCACGGCGCCGGTGAAGATCGTGCCCTCCAGGTCGCAACGGAGGAGCCGTGCCAGCGTCAGGTCGGCCTCCACGAGAGCCGCGCCCCGGAAGCGCGTCCGGTCCGCGATGACGCCACGCATCCGCGTTCCGAAACAGTTGGTCCCGGTGAAGTCGGCGAGCGTCAGATCCGCCCGGTCGAGGATCGCCTCGTTGAGGAGTGCGCCGCCGAGGCGCGCGCCCTGGAGACGCGCATACCAGAGGTCGGCGCCGCGCAGGTCCATGCCGGTCAGATCGGCACCGCGCAGATCGACCTCCGTGAGTGGTTGGCCGTCCCGCCAGGAATTCCAGGCCTGGACGCCCTCCATGAGTCGAGACAGATGATCGGGATTTGCCATGCCCCAACCTATGCGTACATACCGGGACCCGAAACACTGCCGGCGTCTTCCCCCGCCCGCCCCCCTGGTCACCAAGATCCTTCGAGGTGGTATGGATCCTGCACCGACAACATACTTGTAAAGATTTTCCGACCATGCGGACGCGACCGGATCCGGATCCATGGGATCGTGTCACGTGTCCACGTCGCCGCTCGATCCAGACTCAACGAGGACACTCATGATTGCTTCGACCCCGATGTTTCTCCGGAAAATTCTGCCGCTGGTGGCCGTCGGTTTCCTCTTCGCCGCGTGCGACGACGCGACCGCGCCGATCGAGAACGCCCGCGTCGAGATCCGACTGACCGACAATCCGTCGGAAATTCTCGCCACCGCCGAGGTCACGATCTCCGCCGTGTATCTCCAGGGCGGGCCGGACGACGACGACGCGACCGGTACCGACGAGTCGGACGATGCGGATGAACCGTCCGGTCGCACGTATCTCTACGAGGCCGTGGAGGGCGAAGAGCCGTTCACCGTGAACCTGCTCGAGCTCCAGAACGGCGTCTCTGTGGGCCTGGCCGGTGCCGAAGTCGAGCCCGGCTCCTACGGTCAGCTCCGCTTCGTGGTGGGCGGATCGGTCGTGACACTCTCGGAGGGATACACGTTCGAGGACGGATCGACCGAACGGGAGATCCGGATCCCGAGCGGGTCCACGAGCGGCATCAAGGTGAACCTCACCAACGACATCGAGGCGCCTCCGGGAGAGACGCTCGAACTTCTGGTCGACTTCGACGTGAACGAGGCCTTCCGGTTCCCCG
>DATFJS010000003.1:0-2985 GCA_035269045.1 Longimicrobiales bacterium
CTCCGTGAAATGGCGCTATCCGTCGGGTATTCCCCGCGACCGCGGGACCGTTGCCACCGTAGGCACATTCGACGGGGTCCATCTGGGGCATTGGCGGGTGCTCGAAGAGATTCGTGAGCGCGCGGAGGCATCGGGGCGGCGAAGCGTGCTGGTCACGTTCGATCCGCACCCTCTCAGGGTCGTAAGGCCGGACGAGGCCCCACCGCTGCTCACGACCCCGCTCGAGAAGAAAGAGATCCTGGCTGAGAGCGGGCTGGATTTCGCCGTTTTCGTGCGTTTTACCGAGGCCCTTTCCCGGTATGAGCCCCGGCGATTCATCGAGGAGATCCTGGTGGGCCGCATCGGCGTCCAGGAGCTCGTCATCGGGTACGATCACGGCTTCGGGCGAGGTCGCTCCGGCGATGTCGACACGCTCCGGGCCGTGGGAGATCGCCTGGGGTTCGCGGTGGACGTGGTCGGGCCGGTCGAGGCGGATGCCGAGCCGATCTCCTCCACGCGCATTCGGACGGCCGTCGCGGAGGGCCGCGTCGCGGCTGCGGCACGGGGCCTGGGCCGCCCCTATTCGATCCGCGGGGTCGTCGTCCGTGGGGACGGGCGTGGCGCATCCATCGGATTTCCCACCGCCAACCTGACCGGATTCGGCGGCGACAAGCTGCTGCCCGCTTCCGGCGTCTACGCGGTCCGCGTGTGGATGCGGGGCAGGGGTGGGATGCCCGGAGCACTCCATCTCGGACCTCGTCCGACCTTTCCGGGGGCCACGCCCACGGTGGAGGTGCACCTGCTCGACGCCGATCTCGATCTGTACGGAGAACGGCTGCGGGTCGACTTCATCGAGCGGATCCGTGGAGTGCGCTCCTTCGAGTCCGTGGACGGACTCGTGGAGCAGATGGGCAGGGATGTCGGGAAAGCCCGTGAAATCTTGAGTCCGACGTGATTCTCCGTTAGCGTATTAGGCTGGAGCGCATACGGCGCCCAACGATGCTTCCCTTGCAGCGTACGACTCCTGAGGAGGCCCTGAACGACATGAGCATCGACAAGAAGAAGATTATCGAGAAGTACCAGCTCCACGACGGCGACGTCGGGAGCGCCCCCGTGCAGGTCGCCCTGCTCACCGAGCGGATCAATTCGCTCCGTGAGCATTTCGACGAGCACAAGCAGGATCATCACGGACGACGCGGCCTTCTCAAGATGGTTGGCCAGCGTCGTCGACTCCTCAGATATCTCCAGCGCACGGACATCGAGGGCTATCGCGAGCTGATCGCGGACCTCGGCCTGCGCCGATGATCTGAGCATCGCGAACGCGGAGACAGCCTCGCTGTCGCCGCGTTCGTGCTTTCGGTCGGAGGGAACGTGACTCTACGACCACGACGCCGGCCCGGGGCAAACGACCCGGGCCACCATTCACGCCCGCGATCCGGGTCACGACACGCGTGACGGATCGGGGCACGACGCAAGAAACGGAAAAAACGCAATGATTCAGCGCATCGAGCGCCAGTTCGCGGGACGCCCCCTCATCATCGAGACCGGCCGCATGGCCAAGCTCGCGGCGGGCGCCTGCACAGTGCAGTTCGGAGAGACGGTCCTCCTGTGTGCAGCGACCGTACGGGACCACCCCACGCACCTCCCCTTCTTCCCGCTCACGATCGAGTACCGCGAGCAGAGCTACGCGGCCGGCAAGATCCCGGGTGGCTTCTTCAAGCGGGAAGGACGGCCCGGTGAGAAGGAGGTCCTCGCAGCCCGCATGACGGACCGGCCGCTTCGGCCGCTGTTCCCGAAGGGCTTCATGAACGAGACGCAGGTCGCCTGCTTCATCGTCAGCGCCGACCAGGAGAACGACGCCGACGTGCTCGCCCTGCTCGGGGCCAGCGTGGCGCTCAACCGCTCGAAGATCCCCTTCAACGATCTCGTGGCTTCGGTGCGGGTCGGCCGCATCCAGGGCAACCTGATCTGGAACCCGACGTTCGAGCAGCTCGAGTACTCCGACCTCGACATCGTCGTGGGGGGAACCGAGGACGCCGTCACGATGGTCGAGGGCGGCTCGCTCGAGGTGAGCGAAGAGGACATGCTCGAGGCGATCGAGTTCGGCCACGAGGGAATCCGTCAGCTCATCGACATCCAGAAGGAGCTCGTCGAGGGGCATCGCGTCCCGGACATGGAGTGGACGCCCAAGCTTCCGGACGAGACCCTCGCGGAGAAGGTCACCGTGATGGCGGAGGGCCGGGTGAAGGACGCGCTCGCCATCGGCGACAAGCAGGAGCGTCAGCAGGCGCTGGCAGCGGTGAAGGAAGACGTGGTTTCGCGCCTCAAGGAGGAGGACGAGGCCTACGCGGAGCACGAGAAGGACGTCGAGGACGTTCTGCGCGGCATCGAGAAGAAGACGATGCGCACGCAGATTCTCGACAGCGGCGAGCGCGTCGACGGCCGAGGCCTCGACGA
Organism: Longimicrobiales bacterium; assembly: GCA_035269045.1. Classification (GTDB taxonomy): domain Bacteria; phylum Gemmatimonadota; class Gemmatimonadetes; order Longimicrobiales; family Gaopeijiaceae; genus Gaopeijia. The sequence goes on from DATFJS010000003.1 coordinate 2,437, forward strand.
CATCCGCCCGATCTCCTGCGACGTGGGCGTGCTTCCGCGCACCCACGGCTCCGCGCTGTTCACGCGCGGTCAGACGCAGGCACTGGTGGCCACGACGCTGGGTACGTCGCGCGACGAGCAGCGCATCGACTCGATCGACCACGCCGAAGAGGTCACGAAGTCGTTCATGCTGCACTACAACTTCCCGCCCTTCTGCGTCGGTGAAGCGAAGCCGTACCGTGGCGCGTCACGCCGCGAGCAGGGCCACGGAAACCTTGCGGAGCGCGCGATCCAGCCGCTCCTTCCGGCCTACGACGACTTCCCGTACACCGTGCGGGTCGTCTCGGACATCCTCGAGTCGAACGGCTCGTCCTCGATGGCGTCGGTCTGCGGCGCGTCGCTCGCGCTGATGGACACGGGTGTGCCGATCAAGGCCGCCTGCGCCGGTATCGCGATGGGACTGATCAAGGAAGACGATCGCGTCGCGATCCTGACCGACATCCTCGGCGTCGAGGACTTCCTCGGCGACATGGACTTCAAGGTCGCGGGTACCGCCGACGGGATCACGTC
>DATFJS010000004.1:0-8717 GCA_035269045.1 Longimicrobiales bacterium
CGGTCACCACGCCGCCTTCGACCTCGAACTCGAACCGTGCGATTCCGTTGTCGGTGACGAACGCGACCTCGGTCACCGGCACGAGCGGGCCCTCTTCGGGCTGGGTCAGCCAGAGGGCACCGTCCCGCACCTCGAAGGCGAAGTTCACTCGGTCCGTCGTGTACGCACCGGCGTAGCGCTCGAGCGTGGCGGGATCCACCGCCGCGGGCTCCTCCGGGACCGCGATCCGCTGCTCCGACTGCTCGGGATCGTCGGCCTCGACCGGTTCGAGGACGGATTCGAGGACGACGTCGGTGACGGCATTGGCCAGGCCGCCCGCGTCGGTCGCGGCCAAGTTGCTGACGACCGCGATCCCGACCTCGTCCTCCGGGAACCACGCCACGAAGCTTCGGAACCCCGCATCCGCCCCCCCGTGCTGGATGCGCGACCGTCCGCGGTAGTCATCGATGAAGAGCCCCAGCGCGTTCGCGATGGTGTCGCCATTCGCGAGCACCGTCCGCATGGTCATCACGTCGAGCATCGCGCCGCCGACGGTACCGGTCCTGTAGTTGTCGAGCCAGACGACGAGGTCCTCGGCCGTGGTGAACAGGCTCGTCGCCCCGTGGTTCGCGTAGGAAAGGACTCCGTTCGCGTACCCGTCCCCATCCGGCCGGTATGAGTAGGCCCGCCCCGGCACCATGTGCTGATGGTCGTCGTGCACGTGGGTCCGCTCCATCCCGAGCGGTTCGAGGATCCGAACCTTCACGAACTCGTCGAAGGGCTGGCCCGAGACCTCCTGCACCAGCTCCGCGGCCAGGCTGAAGCCCATGTTGCTGTAGAGCTGACGCGTACCGGGCCGGAAGTTCAGCTGGCGCTGCTTCATCATCAGCCGGCGTACCTGCTCCTTCGTGATGACGTCGTCGAGCCGCCACCCCGCCGTCATCAGCAGCTCCCACTGATCACGGATCCCGCTGGTGTGGCTGAGTAGATGACGCGGCGTGACGACCGCCGGCAGCTCGGGCACCCAGTCGAGGTACGTGCGGAGATCCTCGTCCAGGTCGATCCGCCCCTCGTCGACCAGGAGCAGGACCGCCATCGCGGTGAACTGCTTCGAGACCGACGCGACGTGGAAGGGCGTGGTCGGCTCGACCGGGATCCCGTACTCGAGCTGTGCGCTTCCGAATGCCTTCGAGTAGATGATCTCGCCCTCGCGGATCACCGCGACGGCGGCGCCCGGGACGTCCGGCGCGTCGTACGCCGCGAAGACCGCGTCGATGGCGCCCTCGTCGGACTGCGTGATGGCCTGGCCGGTCAGCGCGGCCGGGGCCAGAAGAGCGAGGGGGGCGAGGAGCTTCATCATGTCGGGGCCGGGTGAGAGAGCGGGACGTGGGTGGGCTACGTCATGGAGACGGAATCCATTCAGAGTCGGTCGCTCAGAGTCGGTCGCGGGTGCGGCATGCGTGGACGCCGAAGCCGACTTGCAGCGGCGAGCATTCGAGAGGCATTCTCGACGGTCGCCTCGCAAGACTGCCCCATCATGTGGAGCACCCCATGTTCGTTCGCCGGACCTGCGCTCGTCCCCAGGACCCGATTCTCGGCGCCCTCCTGCTGACCCTGACGCTGGCTGCCCCGGGACTGGCGCAGGAGCAGGCCATTCCCGAGGACGTCGGCATGTCCTCCGAGCGACTGGAGCTCCTGACCGAGGTCTTCGAGGAGTACGTGGAGGAGGGTCGCCTTCCGGGCGCGGTGATCCGCGTGCACCGGGTTGGCTTCCTGGTCTACGAGCAGGCGTTCGGGCAGCGGGACGTGGAGTCGGGCGACCCGATGGAGTCGGACGACATCTTCCGGATCGCCTCGCAGACCAAGGCCATCGTGAGCGCGGCGGTCCTGATGCTTCAGGAGGAGGGAAAGCTCCTGATCCAGGCGCCGGTGGGACGCTACCTGCCCGAGTACATGGAGACGACGGTCGCGGTGCCGCGGGAGGGCGGTGGCTACGACGTGGTGCCCGCGGAGCGCGCCATCACCGTGCGCGACCTGCTGACGCACACGGCCGGGATCGGATACGGGAACGGGCCGGCCGCGGACCGCTGGGCCGGGGCGGGCATCCAGGGCTGGTACTTCGCCCATCTCGAGGAGCCCATCCGCGAGACCGTTCGCCGTATGGCGGCCCTCCCCATGGACGCGCAGCCGGGCGAGCGCTTCGTCTACGGCTACAACACGGACATCCTCGGGGCGCTCGTGGAGGTGGCCTCGGGCATGGCGCTCGACGAGTACCTCCGGACGCGGATCTTCGAGCCCCTCGGCATGACGGACACGCACTTCTACCTGCCTGCCGACAAGGCGGATCGGCTCGCCGTCGTCTACCGCGGTGGCCCGGACGCACCGCTGGAGCGTTCGCCGGAATCAGGTGGCATGCGGGGGCAGGGACTCTACGTGGACGGCCCACGCACGAGCTTCAGCGGTGGCGCCGGGCTCCTCTCCACCGCTCACGACTATGCGCGCTTCCTGCAGGCCATCCTGAACGGTGGAGAGCTGGACGGGAACCGCATCCTCTCCCCGAAGTCGGTGGAGATCATGACCGCCAACCACATCGGGGATCTCATGGGCGCGGGGAGCGGGATCGGGCTCGGTTTCCGGGTCGTCCGTGACCTGGGGGCCCGCGGCCAGATCGGGTCGGAGGGCGAGTTCAGCTGGGGTGGAGCGTATCACTCCACCTACTGGGGCGACTTCACCGAAGACCTGGTGGTGAGCTACTTCACCCAGGTTGCTCCGGCGCAGGGGCTGGACGACCACCCGAAGCTCAGGGCGCTCGTGTACGGGGCCATCACGGAGTCGTACGGAGCACACTGACCCGGGCGTCGCGCGAGCGACGCTCGAGGACTCATTCCCAATCGCACGGAGTTCTTCAGTGACGAATCATCCGTCTCTCGACGACAAGGTCGCCCTCGTAACCGGGGCATCGAGCGGGATCGGCGCCGCCGTGGCTCGCGCTCTCGCACGGGCGGGCGCCGCGGTGGTGCTTGCCGCCCGGCGGTCCGAGCGCCTCGAGGAACTCGCCGACGAGATCACCGCCGATGGCGGGAACGCGATGGTCCAGGTCACGGACGTGACGCGCCGGAACGAGGTCGAGGCGCTCGCGCAGCGGGCGCGGGATGCTCACGGACGCATCGACGTCCTGGTGAACAACGCGGGGGTCATGCCCCTGTCGCCGCTGGCCAGCGGCCGGGTGGAGGACTGGGACCGGATGGTGGACGTGAACATCAAGGGGGTGCTCTACGGGCTGGCGGCGGTGCTCCCGACCATGCTGGAGCAGGGTGGGGGGCACATCGTCAACGTCGGCTCTCTGGCGGGCCGCCGCCCGTTCCCGGGAGGCACGGTCTACTCGGCGACCAAGTTCGCGGTACGTGCGCTCACGGCGGGGATCCAGCTCGAGCTCTCGGCGGAGCACGGGATCCGAGTTACCGACGTCCAGCCGGGCGTGGTCGCCACGGAGCTGATGGACCACATCCCCGACGCCACCGTACAGGACCGATTCGCCACCACATGGGCCCAACGCCGGACGCTTCAGCCGATGGACATCGCGAACGCGGTGCTCTTCGCCGTCACCGCGCCCGATCACGTGAACGTGAACGAGATTCTGGTACGGCCCACCGATCAGGCGACCTGACGGCCGCGCGCATCGAGAGAAACGCGCGGCCCGACTCGGAGGAACGGAGTACTCCGCTCAGAACCGCGACCCCCGGATCCACGTGTCCGAGCGCGCCCAGGCCTCCTCCCACAACTCGTGGACGTCGTCGGCCTCGGCCGTGCGACCCTGAGCCCGCAGCGCCTCCTCCAGCCCGAAGAGCGACCATCCGTTGCCGGGATGATCCTCGAGCGCGAGCCGGTACTCCCGCTCGGCGTCGGCCGGCCGGTCCGCCTCGAGCAGCACCGCTCCGAGCCAGTGCCGGGCGGAGAAGTTGAGGGGTTCGGGCTCGTCGTAGCGGAGCCCGTCCTCGATCCGAACGGCTTCCGACAGGACCGCGATGGCGCCGCCCAGGTCGCCGTCGGCGCGGCGCATCTCCCCCTCGAGGATTCCCCCCACGACGCCGAGCAGGTCCCGGGCGGTGTGGCCTCGGAACTGGGCGTCGGGCGTCTCGTCGACGATTTGCCGAACGCGTCGGAGCGAGGCGTCCGCGGAGATCCGGTCACCCATCCGGAGGTGTGCGTACCCTCGACTGAACTCGAGCAGTCCCCGGAAGACCGGATCCTCGGGCTGGTCGGTGATCTCGAGCACCTCGTCGAATCGCCCGAACCGCACGAGGGCCAGTCCCTCGTAGAAGACGCCCCCGGGGACGAGCTTCCCGTAGTCCTTCCCCGCCTGGATCGCCACCGCACCCTGTCCGTCCATCGACGCGGCGAAGACGAGCATGTGCAGGTTGTGGGACGGATAGATCGCGAAGCCCTCGCCGATCTCGGACTTCAGGTCGGAGTGCCATGCCTGGATGTTCGCGCGCACCGCGTCGCCCCACCGGCCGATCCGGTTGTAGGTGTGCGACGGCATGTGGTTGATGTGGCTCGCGCCGGGGATGGCGTCCCCGAGGTGGTCCGCGCACGCCTCGGCCTTGCCCGGCTCGACCGTGGACTCGGTCCCGTGGATGTAGAGGTGGCAGGCCCCGGGGTGGGTGATGTCCTGCGCCAGCACGTCCTCGAGCACCTGATGGATGTGCTGGACCTCCGGGTTCTCGAGATCCCAGTTCCCGCGCCGCGGCTGGAGCAGCATGAGCGCCTCGCCGTAGAGCGTGCCGGCGTCGAGGTCGTTCGGGTGATCACGCCACACCTCGGCCATCGCGTCGGCGTAGGCTTCGTCGAGCGCGCGCCGCTGATCCGGGTCGTGGGTCGGGGCGTAGCGAAGGGCCATCGCGTCGATCAGGTCCCGCTCCACCGGTGAGACCTCGCCACCGAGGTGGACGGCGCGCTGAATCGCGGCGTACGCCCGAGGCGCGTCGTCGGCGCCCATCCCTCCGTTCAGGTACGGACCCCACGCCCACGCTTCGCCCCAATGGCAGATCGCGCAGGTGGGGTCGGCCGCCTGGGCCTGACGGAAGGCGCGGGCGGCGTCGTACGGGGTGAAGGCGTACATGAAGGCCATGCCCTGGTCGAAGTAGGCCTGTGCGTCGGGCACATCGGTCGTGATCGGCCGTGCGAAGTCCCCCAGAGCGGTCTCGAAGAGGGGCATGGGCTCGAAGAAGCCCTCGGGATATTCCTGTGCGTGAGCCTGGGTCGGGATCGCGACGAGGAGCAGGGCGACGGCAGCCGAAAGCCGATGGGAGCGTGACATTAGCGAACCGAGCGGGTAGGGGTCGAGCGGCGATGATGCAGTCTGAAGCAGCGGGCGAGCCCGGGCAATCCTGACGGCCGCCCGCACGATGTACCGGACCTCGTCGTTTCGCCCGCTGTCCTCCGGCTGCAAGGTCTGGACGCGCCGCCGATCCGGACACTCCGACCGCTGGACGGTGTAGCCCCGCGATGGAGCCCTGCCGACCCCCGGTCTTTCCCATGATCTCACTCGAATCCAGCTACGCCACCGATCTGGACGACGCCTTCTGGATCGCGTGGGAGGGTGCGGAGGTTCCCGACCCCCGGGTGATCCTCCTGAACGAGGCGCTGGCGGCGGAACTCGGCCTGGACGCGCAAAGCCTCCGGTCCGCGGAGGGGGCCGCGCTTCTGTCGGGAATGCGCGCCCCCGAGGGATCGCATCCCGTCGCGCAGGCCTACGCCGGGCATCAGTTCGGCGGCTTCTCGCCGCGGCTGGGCGACGGGCGAGCGCTTCTGGTGGGCGAGATCAGGGATCCCCGTGGACGGCGCTGGGACCTCCATCTCAAGGGGTCCGGCAGGACGCCATTCTCGCGAGGCGGCGACGGCAAGGCGGTGCTGGGTCCGGTCCTGCGCGAGTACCTGATGGGCGAGGCGATGCACGCCCTCGGCATCCCGACGACCCGCGGACTCGCGGCGCTGGTCACGGGGGAGCAGATCGTCCGGCAGGACGGCCCGAAGCCCGGCGCCATTCTGGCCCGTGTGGCCTCGAGCCACCTCCGCGTCGGCACCTTCGAGTACTTCTCCGCCCGCCGTGACGACGATCGTGTCCGGAGACTGGTGGAGTACGCGCTGGAGCGGCACGACCCGGAGCTGCTCGACACCGAGGACCCCGCGCTGGAGCTGTTCCGGGCGGTGCGCAGCCGGCAGGCGGCCCTGGTCGCCGAATGGATGGGCGTCGGGTTCATCCACGGAGTCATGAACACCGACAATACCTCGATCTCCGGCGAGACGATCGACTACGGGCCGTGCGCCTTCATGGACACCTACGATCCGGCCACGGTGTTCAGCTCGATCGATCGCGGCGGGCGCTACGCCTACGGCCGCCAGGCCTCGGTCATGCAGTGGAACCTGGCCCGCCTCGCAGAGGCGCTCCTTCCGCTGTTCGAGGTGGAGGATAGCGACGCGGCCGTCGAACTGGCGGGTGAGGAAGTCGAACGATTCGGACCGCTCTTCCTCGAGGAGTGGACCGCCGTCATGCGGGGCAAGCTGGGGCTGGAGGGTACGGAGTCCGGCGACGCGAGGCTGGCCGCCGACCTGCTGGACCTGATGGCGGAGGGAGAGGTGGACTTCACCCGTGGATTCCGGGCGCTGTCCGACGAACTGCGGGGCGACGGCGCAGCCCTTCGTTCGCTCTTCGACGGCGGCGGCGAGGCCCTGGATGGATGGGTCGCACGCTGGGAGGCCCGGCTCGACGAGGAGGGTGCCGACCGGGAGGCGCGGGCCGTGTCCATGGATCGCACCAATCCGATCTACATTCCGCGGAACCACCTGGTCGAGGAGGCCCTCGATGCAGCCGAATCGAGGCTGGATCTGGACCCTGTGCGGGCGCTGCTCGACGTGCTGTCCGATCCCTTCACCCGGCGTCCGGGCCTCGAGCGCTACGCCGAGCCGGCCCCGGGTGACTTCGGACCCTACGTGACCTTCTGCGGCACCTGACGACTTCACCCGACGACGAGGATCCACCATGCCCGCCAACGACGGCCCGAGAAACGTCCTCGGTACCGAGCTTCGAGACTGTTCACACGACCCGATGACCGGCTTCTATCGGGACGGCTGCTGCCGTACGGGTCGGGGCGACCAGGGCGTGCACGTGGTCTGTGCCCGCGTGACCGCCGAATTCCTCGAGTTCTCCAGGGCCGCGGGCAACGATCTCGGCACGCCGCGCCCCGAGTACCGCTTCCCCGGCCTGAAGCCTGGAGATCAGTGGTGTCTGTGTGCGGCCCGCTGGGCAGAGGCGCATCGCGCCGGCGTGGCTCCGCCTGTGGTGCTGGAGGCGACGCACGCGTCGGCGCTGGAGTTCGCGGATCTGAGTGATCTGCGGGCGCACGCGTGGGTTGGAGAGAAGTAGGGGCACCCGCTTCTCAGGGACGTGCCCGATTCATCCTCGCCGGTCGTCGCCCGGTCCGATCGGAGGTGCACACGGGTCGAAGCCGTTGTTCGCGTCGGCGCATCGCTCCATGGCCTTTTCGAAGGTGTACTTCGGGTGCGGCCATGGGGTCGGCTCGAAGAAGAGATCCATCTGCGCGAGGGCGCACAGGATCTGGGCGTCCTGCTTCGCGGGAGGCTTCGGGATCCCGGTCCCTTCGCGATTGCCGAACCAGCGGAGGCAGGCCTCGGCCTTCACGGCGGCCGGGTCCTGATGCGGGTTCTCGCCGTAGCTGAGCAGGAACGACGCGGCGACGAGGTCCTGGGCCTCGAACAACCGCATGTCGGGCTGTGAGCTGGGCGTGTCGGTGCACTTCCCCATGACGCCGGCGGCGATCTGGTGGTTGGCGCACATGTACGGCGTCTGCTTGGGGCTGTCGGGACGGATCCGGATGGTGCCCGTCTGGAGCACGTCGAGGTCCGGGATGCCCTTGCCGTCCACGTTCGGGGGCTGCCGCTGAGGCATCTGGTCCTTGTACGTCGTCCGCACCCAGAGCGGCGCCTGCGGGTCGTATGTATGCGAACCGCAGATGAGCAGCGGAAGCGTGTACTCCCCGTCCTCGTGGCCCGGCGGATCGAGGAAGATCTCCAGCATCGACCGGATGTAGTCCCGCTCGGGCGGGCCGGTGAAGAATCCGGAGGCCATCATCGTGGGGAAGTAGTCGTTCTCGTACTCGCTCTGTCCCGACCCGGGCGCGGCGATGGGATTCACGTCGACGATGGTCCGGTAGGGACTCACCTCCAGGCCCTTCTTCGGGTAGACGGCGGCGTTCAGGAGCGTGTTCCACCGGTTCATCGTCATGACGTCGAGGAAGGTGGCCCGTTGCACGGTCTCCCACGGCGGATAGTGCATCAGCAGGATGCCCTTCTGCCCGATGACGTTCAGACCGAGCGGCGGGAAGAGCGTCCACGTGCAGAGCCCGTCGTGCTTGTTGTTGTTGACGGGATATCCGGACATCGGATTCCAGACGCCGAGTTCCTCGAGCAGCTCGCGCCCCACGATGGCCTTCGCGGCGCCGTCGCTGCCGAAGATCTTCCGATGCTGCCCGGCGAAGAGCGCCAGCCGGCTCTCGTCCCCCTCCGCGTCGATCCGGACCCTGTACGCCCCGTCCGCCTCCCGGACCGAGACGGTGAAGCCGGTGAAGAGGTCGGCGGCCAGCGAGTTCTCGGTGTAGTGCCGGATGACGTCCGGTCGGGTCTCGAGCGTGACGTCGTCGCCCTTCCAGTTCTTCACC
>DATFJS010000005.1:0-7700 GCA_035269045.1 Longimicrobiales bacterium
CGTTCGGCGCGGCAGTCGGAGTTCGATACCGGCGTCGATCAGCCGCGCCGCGCCTTCTCCCACGGCCCGGTGATCGCGAAGGTCCAGCCCTGGCTCTGCATGTTGACGAAGAGCGTCGATCCGTCCGGGCTGAAGCAGGACCCCGCGAACTCGCCCCCGCCGGTCATGTTGTGGCCGAAGCGGTAGATCTCGCCGCCGGGCGTCACGCCGACGAAGTAGTCGTCGGCGGTGCCGTCCTCGCACACGATCAGGTCGCCCCACGGAGCGACGCAGAGGTTGTCGGCGTTCTCCATGAGCTGGGCGTCGTTGGGCTCCACGAAGAGTTCCAGCACGCCCGGCTGCCGTGCCTCCTGCGCCGTGCCCTCGAAGCGGCTCGGACGGTACCGGAAGATCTGGCCCTTCCGCTCGCGGCCTCCGCTGGTGCAGGCGAAGTAGATGCCGTCGTCGCCGGCCCACATTCCCTCGCCCCGGGCGAAGCGCGCAGCGCCCGCGTCGAAGCCGCGGTAGCGGAGGTCGCCCTCCGGCGCCTCGGGGTTCTCGAGATCGATCCACGCGGTCTGCATCACCTGACCCACACCGACGAGCTGCTCGTCCCAGTTGCGGGTGTCGAGCGACGGAGCATCGCGCACCGCGAGGGCCTGGAGTCGCCCGCCCGCGGCGAGGTTGCGGGGCTGGTCGGGGATGAACCGGTAGATCAGGCCCTCTCCGTCGTCCTCGGTCTGGTACACGATGCCGGAAGCCTCGTCGACGGCGATCGCCTCGTGGTTGAAGCGCCCCATGGCCTTCAGGGGGACCGGCTCGGTGATCGGCGCGTCCCAGACCGCCGGCACCTCGAAGTTGTAGCCGTGGTCGTGCGAGGTCCGATCGCCGGCGCGCTGCGTCGTCTCCTCGCAGGTGATCCAGCTTCCCCAGGGGGTGGGTCCGCCCGCGCAGTTCCGGATCGTGCCGGTCAGCGAGAGCCGGTGCCCCACCAGCTGCTGCGTACGCGTGTCGTAGAGCAGGGTCGTGGTTCCTCCGACCGCCGGATCGCCGCCCGAGGGGCCGAGATCCCAGACGCGGGACGTGTCGATCGACGAGAGCAGGCGGTGCCCCGATCCCCAGGGCCCCCGGTCGTCCCCGTGCGTCAGCTCGTGGTTGCGCACCAGCAGCGTGAGCCCGTTCTCCGCGGGGAAGGCGGCCATGCCGTCATGCGCGGCCGGAACGAAGAAGCCGTCGTCCATACGCTCCCCGAACCGGGAGACGATGCGGTATCGGAAGCCCTCCGGCAGGGCGAGGATGCCGGCTGGATCGTCGATGAGGGGTCCGAACGGATCCTGCGGCTCGACGGCGAGCAGACCCCGCGGGTCGAAGACGGACTTCAGGCCGGCGAGGCCGAGCGTGACGGCGGTGGTGGCGACGAATTCGCGGCGGGTGAGGACCACGTGGAATCTCTCCGAAATTGGTGCGACGTATTGGTTCGGTGGGCGATACGTCTCAAGATAGTGGGCCGACGTGCCCGGGCACTCCCGCCGGGGCGTCACATCTCCGTAAATTCTTCCGCACGAGTCGACCCATGCCGACCCATCGCGTCGCCGTCGTCCAGGCCGCCCCCTCCTTCTTCGATCCCGACGCGGGCATCGACACCGTGGCCCGACGGACCGCCGAGGCGGCGAAGGGGGGCGCGGACCTCGTGCTCTTCCCCGAGGCGTTCATCGGCGGCTATCCCTGGGGCGTCGGCTTCGGTACGGCGGTCGGGGGTCGCTCCCCGGCGGGCCGGCGGGCCTTCGAGCGCTACCTGAACGGCGCGATCGACGTACCCGGCCCGCACACCGATCGTCTCGGAGAGATCGCGGCGGAGCACGGAGTCGTTCTGTGCGTGGGGGTGATCGAGCGTGACAGCACCTGGTCCCGGGGCACGCTCTACTGCACGCTGCTGTATTTCGGCCCCGACGGCGCGCTCCTGGGCAAGCACCGGAAGCTCAAGCCGACCGCCGCCGAGCGGCTCATCTGGGGCGAGGGGGACGGATCCACGATGCCGGTCGTCGAGACCGGGGTGGGCCGGGTCGGGGGACTCATCTGCTGGGAGAACTACATGCCACTCGCCCGCGCCGCGATGTACGGGAAGGGGACGCAGATCTACCTCGCGCCCACGGCCGACGCCCGGGAGCGGTGGCAGGGCACGCTCCAGCACATCGCGCTCGAAGGACGGTGCTTCGTGCTGGGGTGCAACCAGTACGTGACGCGCGACATGTACCCCGACGACTTCGAGCTCGCAGAGGAGCTGGAGGCCTGGCCGTCGGAACTCTGCCGCGGCGGCAGCTCGATCTGGGATCCCGCCGGCGAGTGCCTCGCGGGACCGCTCTACGGCGAGGAGGGCATCCTGACGGCCGACGTGGATCTGGCCGCGATCGACCGCGGCGTCTTCGACTTCGACGCCGTCGGGCACTACGCGCGCCCGGATGTCTTCCGCCTCGTCGTCGACGAACGGCCCAAGGCGCCGGTGGAGTACGAGCGGAGTGCGACTACCGAGTCGTCGGTGACCGGCGACCTGTAGCGGGGGAGCCGTCCCCTACCACTCGACCGACCCTTCCTTGCTGGTGTCGATCTCGGCGCCCTTCCCGTCCCCGAGCAGGACTTCCTCGACCTGCCGGAAGAGAAAGTCGCGCGACTTCCTTTCGCGCGGATCCAGGCCGTAGTGGTTGATCAGGATGGTCTGGTGCTCGAGCCAGTCCTTCCAGCAGTCCTGACAGACCTCGGCGAGAATCCGCTCGCCGAGTTCGTTGCGGAAGGGGGCTTTCTCCATCTTCAGGGGGCCGCTGCAGCGGCGGCACTCGAACGACTCCGACACTCGTCTCTCCGACGGATGGGGGCGATGTTCACCTACTTCGACCGATCAAGCTAACAGGGAGGCGGACCGTGCCGCGCACCGCAATCGTCGGAACGGGCCACTGGGTGCCCGAGCGTGTCGTCACCAACGACGACCTCACCCGATACATGGACACCTCGGACGAGTGGATCCGGGAGCGCACCGGAATCGAGGAACGCCGCTGGGTCGAGGAGGGAACGACGGGCGCCGACATGGCCACCCGGGCCTCCCGCATGGCGCTCGAGGACGCCGCCGTGGACGCGGAGGATGTCGATGCCGTCGTGCTCGCCACGCTCTCGCCCGACCACTTCTTCCCCGGCACCGGCGTGTTCCTGCAGCGTGAACTCGGACTCGGCACCGTCCCGGCCATCGATCTGCGCGCCCAGTGCTCGGGGTTCGTGTACGGACTCCAGATCGCCGACTCCCTGATCCGGGTCGGCCAGTACCGGACCGTTCTCCTCGTGGGCGTGGAGATCCAGTCGACGGGACTCGACGTCTCCACGGCGGGTCGGGACATGGCGGTGCTGTTCGGCGACGGGGCGGGAGCGGCGGTGCTGCAGGCGACGGAAGAGGAGGGCCGGGGCGTTCTCTCGACCCACATCCACAGCCAGGGCGAGTACGCCGAGATTCTCTGGGGGGACGCGCCGGCGAGCTGGCGGCACCCGCGCATCTCGCCCGAGGACTTCGAGCAGCGCCGCATCTACCCGTCCATGGCCGGCCGCGACGTCTTCAAGCATGCGGTCACACGCATGCCGGAGGTGGTGAGGGAGGCCCTCGACGCGAATGCTCTCGATCCCTCCGACATCGACCTGCTGATCCCCCATCAGGCCAACCTCCGCATCTCGCAGATGGTCCAGAAGCGTCTCGGGCTGTCCGACGACCAGGTCTTCAACAACATCCGGAAGTATGGAAACACGACGGCGGCCACGATCCCGATCGCCCTTTCCGAGGCGGTGCGGGAGGATCGGCTGGAGCGCGGTGACCTGATCTGCCTCACGGCGTTCGGGTCGGGATTCACCTGGGGATCGGCGCTGATCCGCTGGTAAGCTGGCGCCCGCCACCGCCCCACTCCGAGGCAGGCACACGCGCTCTACGGAGAACGGGCCCGGTGCCTATTGGACGACGATCCCGCGTGAAGGTAAATTGATGCTCGCGCAGTCCCGGGACGGGATCGGTTCCAACGGAGAACTACGGTGAAGAAGAAGGAACTCCAGCACATAGAGAAGCGACTGCTCCAGGAGCGGGACAAGGCGCTCCGCGCCCTCGGGCTCTTCGACCAGATGGCCAAGGCCGACCGTGAGTCGGGGGACTCCAACCTCGCGGCCTACACCGACCACATGGCCGATCAGGGAACCGAGGCGATGGAACGGGAAAAGGCCGCGCTCTTCGCGACGAAGGAGGGCCGCTACCTCTACCGCCTCCAGGAGGCTCTGCGCCGTCTCCACGCCGATCCCGACAACTTCGGAAAGTGCCACACCTGTGGTGCCGATCTGGGATTCGACCGTCTGGACGCACTCCCGCACGCCCGCTACTGCATCGACTGCAAGCGGAAGGAAGAGGAGGAGTCCGCGGCCTGACCCGCGCGGACACTCGATCTCGGTCCCGGAATACGGAGAGGGCCCACCCGACATGATGTCGGATGGGCCCTCTCTTCGTTTCGAGCGAACGCCGTCACGTCGGCGTGGCCTGAATCAGGCCGCGTCTTCCTCGCTCTCTTCCTCGGCGGCTTCGTAGAGCGGGCTCACGTTCATCCAGAGCTGCTCGATCTCGTCACGGAGCCGGCGCACTTCCTTCTGCAACTCCTCGTCGTGGGTGTGGTACCGGGCCGCCGCGAGCGCGCGATATGCACGCCAGAGCGCGGAGGAGGTCGGCGTCTGCTCGTGGTTGCGACGCTTCTCACCCCGAAGCTTCGCGATGACCCACTCGGACAGGCCCTCGTCGAGGAGCATCGTGCCCCCCTCGGTCTTGCTCTCCTGGTCGACGAACTTCTGAAGCTTCTTCCTGAAGCTCCGCGGCACGCCCGCCACGACGTACACCGAAAGGTCGTCGCGCTGAAGCATCTCGGATGCCATGTACTCTCCCCGGGCCAGGCCCGCTGTTCAGTTCACGACGGTCAGGAGCTGCTCCCCGACCGTCTCGATTTGCCACTGCTTCATTCCTTCGATCCGATCCAGATCGGCCAACTCCTTCGGCTTCTCGAACGCGATCTCGAGAAGCACCGCATTCGGAAGCAACGCGCCCCGATCCACGCCCAACGACTCCGCGTGGCGGTTGCGCACCTTCTTGAGACGTCCCGCGAGAGCATCGACCTCGGGCGGCGGACGCCCACGGCCGGACGACTCCTGTCGCGGGTAGCCGCTCAGTTCACGCTCGTCCAGTTCGTCCGCCTTCCGGAGCGCGGCGATGAGGTCGCCTCCGTCGGATCGGGCCAGCCTGCCGTTCACGCCCTTGCGGTCCGCGAAGTCGTTCGGGGACCGCGGCGGATCGAGCGCCACGTCGACGAGCACCTTGTCCGAAGCCACCCGGAAAGGTGCGCGGTCGTCGCGTCGGGCGATCTCGTCTCTCCAGTTCCAGGCGGCACGGAGCCGTTCGAGCTCCCGCGGACCCAGATCGCGCGCTCCCTTCACCCGCGTGACCGGATCGACGTCCCCGTCTTCCGTGTGCTCGATGGATTCGAGCAGCCGGAACTCCTCCGATGCCCACGCGCCGCGCCCCTGCTGTTCCAGCTGAACCACCAGCCTGCGTGTGAGTTCGTGCAGCCAGGCGGTATCGTTCACCGCATACTCGAGCATCTCCTGCTTCAGAGGACGCTTCGCCCAGTCGGCGCGCTGGTACTTCTTCGCCAGCTTCACGTCGGCGTACTTCTCGAGCAGGGAGGCGAGGCCGATCCCCGGCTCCCCGAGAAGCGTCGCGACGATCTGCGTGTCGAGCAGTCCTCGGAGCGAGATGTCCAGGTCCCGCTGAAGCAGACGGAGATCGAAGTCCGCGCCGTGCATCAGGATCGGGACCCTGGGGTCCTCCAGGACCGGACGGAGGACCGGTGCGATCTCGACCGCGAGCGGATCCAGGACCCAGTTGCCGGCCTTCGGCAGCGTCACCTGCGCGAGACACACCCGGTCCGAGTATCGATGGAATCCGGCCGCTTCGAGATCGAGCGCGATGGAGGCGGCCGATTCGAGCGCGTCCCTGAAGCGTCCAAGACCCTCCGTCGTGTCGATGTACTCGAATCTCATACAGCCGGGGCCCGGGAAACACGAAACGCCGCCCACCTGTAGGGCGCCGAAGGTAGCTCGATCAGCCTCCATCCTACTCTGACGACGGGGCATTTGTTCCCATGACACGCCCGGAGCGGGCGCTGTCTTGCCTCATGGGCACCTGATGTCCAGCTTCCGGCGCGGACCCCGCCCGGGCATCGATCGCCCCCGCGGGATCCGACCCGTCCTCCCGCACCGAACCTCACAGCGCCACCAGCCATGACCCGTACCAAGGTCGTCTGCACCCTCGGACCCGCCTCCTCCAGCCCGGACGTGATCCGCCAGATGGTGGATGCGGGCATGAGCATGGCGCGGATCAACATGTCCCACGGAACGCGGGAGAGTCACCGGACGGCGATCGAGCGGGTGCGTGCGGCAGCGGAGGACGCGGGCCGATCCGTCCCGGTTCTGGTCGATCTCGCCGGGCCGAAGATCCGGGTCGGTGAACTGGACGCGCCGATCCCCCTGGAGGTCGGCCAGCGGGTCGTGCTCGCGCCGTCGGAGACCGCCGGCGAGGGCATGATCCCGACCACGTACGAGCACCTCGCCGAGGACCTCGAGCCGGGCGATCCGATCATGCTCGACGACGGACTGCTCGAACTCCGGACGGTCGAGACCTCGGGGGACCGGGTGACGGCCGACGTGGTCAAGGGGGGCCCACTCAAGAGCCGGAAGGGGATCAACATCCCGTCGGCGGAGGTCCGCGCACCCTCGCTCACCGAGAAGGACCTCGAGGATCTCGATTTCGCCCTCGACGTCGGGGCCGAATACATCTCGCTCTCCTTCGTGCGGCGTCCGTCCGATGTGGCGGACCTGCGTGAGCGCGTGGGTGGGCGGGCGCTCGTGGTCGCGAAGATCGAGAAGGCCCAGGCGCTCGCGGCCATCGAGGAGATTCTCGAGGTCGCGGACGCCGTCATGGTCGCGCGCGGTGATCTCGGGGTCGAGCTGCCCTTCGAGCGCGTCCCGATGGCCCAGAAGCGCATCATCCAGCTCTCCAACTACTACGCCAGGCCGGTCATCACCGCGACCCAGATGCTGGAGTCGATGATCGAGTCGCCCCGCCCCACGCGGGCGGAGGCGTCGGACGTCGCCAACGCCATCCTCGACGGGACCGACGCGGTGATGCTGTCCGGCGAGACGGCGGTCGGCGACTTCCCGGTCCAGGCCGTCGAGGCGATGGTCCGGATCGCCTCCGAGCTGGAATCGAGCGGGGCGCTCGCGAGCGGGCCGGCGTACGACGCCGGGATCGCGAACGGAGGGCGTCGCGGTGCCACGCTGCGCGAGCACGCCATCGCGTCCGCCTCGGTGTCGGCCTCCGAGCAGCTCTCCTCGCCGGCCCTCATCGTCATCACGCGCAGCGGGTTCTCCGCGCGGCTCCTGTCCAGCTATCGGCCCAACATTCCGATCTTCGCGGTCACGACGGATCCGCGGACGGTCCGACAGCTTTCGACGGTCTGGGGCGTCGAGCCGCACCTGGCCGTCGAGGAGGAGCTCAACTACGAGGCGCTCACCGAGTTCGGGAAGCGGCGCGTGCTCGCGTCGGGCATCGGGAAGGACGGCGATGCGGTGGTGGTGACCGCCGGCTACCCCTTCCACACCTC
>DATFJS010000006.1:0-5398 GCA_035269045.1 Longimicrobiales bacterium
CCCGGACCCGCGCGCCCGCACCCTTCAGCGCCTGCACGGCCCGATCGAGTTCGAACTGCGGGATTCCGAACTTCGAGTGGCGTCCACCCGTCACGACCTTCTCGTGGTGACCCCGACCCCACCCCGGATCGATCCGGAGAAACACCTCCCGACCCTCGAACAGTTCCGGCCACTCCTCGATCGGGTGCAGGGCGTCGAGCGTGACGGTGTATCCGTGCTCCAGCGCGTCCCGATATTCCGTCCGCGCCGCGAAGTTGGGCGTGAAGACGACCTCGGACGGATCCAGGTCGGGAAAGGTCGACTCGAGGTGATGCAGCTCCCCCGGCGACACGCATTCGAAGCCCGTGCCCGCGACGCGACAGGTCCCGAGCACGTCCGGATTCCAGTTCGCCTTCATGGCGTACAGAACCCGATCGACCTCCGCGAGCCCCGTGAGCGCCGCGGCTCGGGCCTGGACCGTCGCGAGGTCGTACACGTAGGCGGGACCCTCCGCGGCGATATCGATCAGTTCGTCGAAGCGCGTCCGCCACCACCGACCCACGCCACGTCGGACCCGGTCGGTGTCGGTCTCCGGATCGGCCGCGTCCGCGGTCGCGTCGGTGCCGGCTTCCCACGCCCCGATCCCGCCGACGAGAACCTCGTGCAGCCGCTCCACCAGTCGCCCCGCCTGCGATTCGTCGACCACGACGGTGAAGTTCAGGTCGCTCGCCGCCTGGGTGACCATGTGGATGCGATGCTCCTCGAAGGCCTCGAGGATCGGGCCCAGCCGGTGCAGCTGCCGGCGCACGTTGCGCCCGACCAGGCTCACCGCGGCACACCCCGGAATCACCTCCACCGTCGAGAACTCCCGCAGAGCCGAGACGAGGCGATCGATGGTGCCCCGGTCGATCAGGTTCGCGTCCCCGTCCAGCGACACGGTGACGTTGGTCTCGGAGGTGGACACGAGGTCGACCGACAGCCCTTCCGCCGCGATCGCACCGAGCGCCCGGGCGAGGAATCCGACCTCCTGCCACATCCCGACCGTCTCGATCGACAGCAGCAGGACGCGGTCCTTTCGCGATACCGCTCGAAGTCCCGTCCGGGAACGCGGAAGATCCGGGAGGATGCGGGTCCCGGGTGACGCCGGGTCCCGGGTGCTCCGGAGGTGGATCGGGATTCTGCGTCGGCGCAGCGCCGGGATGCACCGCGGGTGGAGGACCCGGCTGCCGGTCGTCGCGATCTCCTGCGCCTCCGCGTAGTCGAGTTCCGGGATGAGCCGCGCGCCGGGGACGAGCCTCGGATCGGCGGAGAACATCCCCGGGACGTCCGACCAGACCTCCAGGCGCCGCGCGTCCAGCCGACCGGCGAGGCAGGCCGCCGCCGTGTCGGATCCACCCCGACCGAGCAGCGCGGTCGCGCCGGTCTCGGGGTCCCGGGCGATGAAGCCCTGCGTGACGACGACGGCATGTGCGAAGGCGTCGAGCCGTTCGACGAGTTCCGGATCCGAGTCTGCCTCGCACTCGGCGGAAAGCCATCGACGGGGCGCCTCCACGTGGGCCGCGCCATCTTCGCGCCCTGCCACCCGACGCGCGGGGAGCAGTTCGAGCGCCTGAACGGAACCCGCATCGAGACCCCGCCGCCTCAGACAGGCCACCGCGATCGGGGTCACCAGCCGCTCGCCGGACGCCACGACCCCAGCCTGCCGGCGCCACGCCTCCGGGCCGAGGTCCCGACGGCCGGGAGCTCCACGTGGCAGCCCGTCGAGGGCGGCCCGGAGCTGCTCGAGCTCACGGCCCACGTCGGCCTCGACTTCCTCCCGCACGTCCAGCTCACTCGCCAGCGCCCACACTCGCCGCGAGAGCGTCGCGAGCCCCTCGTCCCTCTCCGTATCTCCACCGTCCAGCAGTGAAGACAGCAGGTCGGTGACGCCGGGCAGCGCCGAGTGGACCACGACCGGCCGAAGGCCCTCACCCAGCCGCTGCGCGACCACGTCGCCCACGACACGCCACTGCTCGGGGCCGGCGATGCTGGTGCCGCCGAACTTCAGGACGACGTGGGGCATGGAACGGGTGCTCACGGATGACGGTGGGAGCGAGGGGAAGTGGCGATCGAGAGGCCGAGCCGTGGAACGGCCCCGCGTAACGAAATGTGGACCGTCAGCCGCCCGGCGCCAGGTCCACGCCGTCCGCGATCGCCGCGCGCCAGTCGGCGAGCGCGGCGTGCAGCTTCAGGCGGGTGTCGACGACCTTCTCCTGCGCGTCGAACGCCGCCTGCTCACGAAGCTGGAGCGCCAGGAGGTCGGACGCCCCGGCCGCGAACCGCTCGGCCTCCGCCGCCCGCAGCGCCTCCGCCAGCTCCCCGGCCAGCTCGGCCCGCTCGACCTGCTGGAGCGCGGCCTCGAGGTCGGCCGCCGCCGTGCGTACGTCCGCCGCCACCCTCTCTCTCCCGAACCGGAGCCTGGTGCGCGCCGCCGCGAGCTTCGTCTCGGCCTGGAGCTGCTTCCCCGTCTCGGCGCGGCGCTGGATCGGGAGCTTGAACTCCACGGCTGCCGTCAGCTCGTCCCGAGCCAGATCGCCGTAGAGTCGCGCGCCGAAATCGCGTGTGGCCTCGACGCGGGCGTCGAGGGTCGGGAGAGCCGCACCGGAGGCGAGCCGACGGGCGACATCCTCCTTCGCCACGTCCAGCGCCAGTACCGCGAGCTCCGGACGATGCACCAGAGCGCGATCCAGGCCCGCGTCCAGGTCGGGAGCGGCGATGTCGGGGACGGCGAGCTCCGCGGGCAGTCGATCCTCCCCGGGGATCAGCGGGCCCAGCTCGGGATCGTCCCGGAAGAGAAAGAGCGACAGCACCACGGAAGCCTCACGGAGAGCCCGCTGTGCCTCGACGACCGCGATCTCACGGGAGACCACGAGTCGCTGGTTGTCGACCAGATCGATATCGGCACGGAGGCCGCTCTCGACCTGTGCCTCGAGTGCGGTCGTACGGTCCTCCGCGAGCTCGAGAAGTTCGCGTGCCAGGTCGAGCTTCCGCCCCGCGGCCACCCACTCGTGATACGCCACGTACGCACCCCGGGTCAGATCGAGCCGCTGCCGCGCGACCGCGGGCGTGACGGCCTGCAGCTCCAGTTCGGCCACCTCCACGCCCGCTCGCACCGGATCGATCGGGCCGCCCTTCAGCAGGGGGATCCGGAGCCCGAACGCGAGCTCGCCGTCGTCGAAGGTGCGGTTGCGGTAGTAATCGGGAAGGGTCTCGCCGGTCGTGAGGCGGTACCCGCCGTACACCGTCGAGCCCCACAGCCCCGTGAACTGCTCGAGGCCCGCCTGCGTCTCCGTGTACTCGTAGTAGCCGTCCACGGTACCGCCGACCTTGGCGAAGAGGTCGAGGTCGAAGGCGCCGCGGGCCTCCCGGAGCCGGCCCTCGGCGACCGCGCGCTCGAGTTCGGCGATCAGCAGGGGTGGATAGGTGGACAGCGCACCCACGGCGACGTCCTCCCAGGTGAGCGGGGGCAGCGGAGCCGCCTGCGGAGGCGCCGGGTCCTGCGCAGGCGCCGGGTCCTGCCCCGCCACTGCCGCGGGAAGTGCCACCGCGGACACCACCATGGCGGCACCGATGGTGGCGAGCGTCGCGGACGTCATGAGTCCGAGTTCACGACCGTTCCACTCGTCGGGCTGTCGGCGAGCGTCGGCGGGAATCCGTTGAGCTGGCGCCAGATCTCGTACCAGAGGGGAACGCGGTTGAGCAGAACCCACCCGCGGGTCTTCACGCCCTGACGGAGCCACCGCGGGCCCGGCCATTCCACGACCTCGCCGTCGCGGACGGTGTCCGGCCGGGGGGCGACGAGCACACGGAACCGGCCGGTCCCGTCGTCCGTGGGATCGATGAGCACGACCTCGCCCCCGAAGGTACCGCGCGCCACCGAAGGCCAGCCGATGAACTGCACCGCCGGCCATCCCTCGAACTGGAGACGTACCGGGCTGCCCTCCTCGACGATCGTGCCCTGGTCGTCCACGACCCGCTCTCGGATCAGGGGGACGTCGTTGCCGTCCATCCAAAGCTCGACCCGCCGTGCCTCGGCGGGCGTCTCGGGCACGATGGTGGCGAGCGGCTTGCCCGCGCTCAGGAACGTCCCCTCGGTCGCGTTCACCCGGAAGACCACACCGTCCTGGGGTGCCTCGACCACGAGTCGCCCGTACGCGTTGGCTTCGCTCCGGATGGACGCGAGCGACTGGGCCGCCGAGGCCGAGTCGGATCGGGCGGAGGCCACGCTGGCGCGCAGCGAGGCGAGCGACCCCGCCCCCTCGAGCTCCACCCGACGGCGGGCCGCCTCCGCCTGGGCGAGCGCCGCGGCGGTCCGGTCCCGCTCGAGGCGGGCGAGTTCGAAGTCCCGCTCCGACACCAGCCCGCCGGCCTGATTGCGGAAGAGCCGCTCGGTCCGCTCGAACTGGAGGGCCGCGGTCTCGGCGGCCACCCGGGCCGCGTCGAGTTCGAGCTGCGCCGCCGTGATGGTCTCCGGAAGCGCCGCCTCGGCCGCCGCCAGCTGAACGCGGTAGCCCTCGAGCTTCTCGTCGGCCGCCTCGAGCTTGTCCTGGGCCGCCGCGCGCTGCAGTTCGAGGTTCTCGCGGAGCTGCGGGTCGTTGGCGCCCATCACGAAGAGGACGTCGCCGGCCCGCACCTCCTGCCCCTCGACCACGCGACTCTCGATCAGGCGGCCCGACAGCGGAGCTTCCAGGACCTGCGGACGATCGAGCGGATCGAAGGCGACCACCTGACCGTTGCCGCGCACGAACTGCTGCCACGGCAGGAAGACGATGAGGATGAGGTACACGGCGAACGCCGCGGCTCCGATCTTGCCGAGCTGCCGAACCAGCGGCGGGGATTCCGTCTGCGCCACCGCCGGGAACTCGACCCGGTGATCCAGCATGGGGAACGCGTCGGACGGCAGGTTCTCCCGCTCGGCGATGCGCTGCTCCCGGGTCGGTCGGTCGCTCATCCCGTCACCCCTGTGCGCATCGGTCCGAACGTCGCCATGTCGATCGTGCGGTCACACCGCTCGATGACGGAGGGATCACGCGTCGCGACCAGCAGCGTCCAGCTGTTGTCGTGCCCGAAGACGAAGTCGGTCAGTTCCGAGAAGGTCTGCGGCTCGAGGTTTTCGAGGTTCTCGTCCAGCAGCAGCAGCGAGGGAGCCCCGGCGATCGCCCGCGCGAGGATCAGCCGTGATCGCTGCGACGACGAAAGCGGCCGCCCCCCGACATTCAGGATCGAGTCCAGCCCCGACGGCAGGCGCATGACGTCGTCCAGAAGGCCGACCTTTCCGAGCGCGCTCCGGACGTCCTGTCGAGACAGTCCCGGCCGCCCGAAGGCGACGTTCTCGAACACCGACGCCTCCACGAGATCCTGACCGCGCACGAGCGCCACA
>DATFJS010000007.1:0-4404 GCA_035269045.1 Longimicrobiales bacterium
GACGGACTTCCAGGCCGACGCGACGGTGACGATCGGTGGCGTGACGGCGACGGATGTGACGTTCGTGAATTCGACCGAGATCACGGCGACCACCCCGGCGGGTACGGCGGGCCAGGCAGACGTCGTGGTGACGAATCCCGACACGCAGAGCGACACGCTGGCCGGCGGGTTCACGTACGTCGCACCCGCGCCGACGGTGACGGCGATCAGCCCTGACAGCGGTTCGACGGCGGGAGGCACCGTGGTCACGATCACGGGGACGGACTTCCAGGCCAACGCGGCCGTCGCGATCGGGGGCGTGGCGGCAACCGACGTGGTATTCGTCAACGGCACGGAGCTCACCGCGACGACCGAAGCCCGCGCGGCCGGCACGGTGGACGTCGTGGTGACGAACCCGGATACTCAGATCGGCACGCTGACGGACGGGTTCACCTACGTTGCTCCGCCGACGGTGGCCTCGATCAGCCCGGACAACGGCCCGATCGCGGGCGGCACTGTGGTCACGATCACGGGGACGGACTTCCAGGCCGACGCGGCCGTGACGATCGGGGGCGTGGCGGCGACGGATGTGACGTTCGTCAACTCGACGTCGCTCACGGCGACGACCGGGGCTCGCGCCGCCGGCACGGTGGATGTCGTGGTCACGAATCCCGACACGCAGATCGGCACGCTGTCGAATGGCTTCACGTACGTCGCACCCGCGCCGACGGTGACGGCGATCAGCCCTGACAGCGGTTCGACGGCGGGTGGCACCGTGGTCACGATCACGGGGACGGACTTCCAGGCCGACGCGGCCGTGGCGATCGGGGGCGTGGCGGCGACCGGCGTGACGTTCGTCAACTCGACGGAGCTCACGGCGACGACCGAAGCCCGCGCGGCCGGCACGGTGGACGTCGTGGTGACGAACCCGGACACTCAGATCGGCACCCTGACGGACGGATTCACCTACGTTGCTCCGCCGACGGTGACGGCCATCAGCCCCGACAGCGGTCCGACGGCGGGCGGCACCGTGGTCACGATCACGGGGACGGACTTCCAGGCCGACGCGACGGTGACGATCGGTGGCGTGACGGCGACGGATGTGACGTTCGTGAATTCGACCGAGATCACGGCGACCACCCCGGCGGGTACGGCGGGCCAGGCGGACGTCGTGGTGACGAATCCCGACACGCAGAGCGACACGCTGGCCGGCGGGTTCACGTATAACTGATGGCTGAGTCGCCTTCGAGCGGTCGCGACGACCAGGCCCCGCCCAAGAGCGAGAGCGGTGGCAGCCGGTTGCTGATGTTCGACGACGAGGACCCGGATCTCGCCCCGGACCCGCCCCCTCGACGGCTACCCATCGGCCAGATCCTCATCCTCCTCGTAACCGGGGTCGTCCTTCTCTGGGGCCTGCGCGCACTCTTCGGGGACGGGCCACCAACCCCGGTGTCCCCGGACACATTCGTCGTGCAACCCACGGTTCCAGCCCTGGGGCCGCCCGCCGGCACGGGCCCCGAAAGGGCCCCGAGGGACATCGAGGCGACCGTGGGGTCCACCGTGGAAGTGGAGGTGGATGCGAGGGATACCGTCGGCGTCGCGCTGCCGGACACCCTGGTCCGGTTCACGGTCGAACGCGGAACGGGCACCCTGAACGTGGACACGGCTCGGACGGACTCCACGGGGACCGCCAGAGCCCTCGTCACGCTCGCGCCCCAGCCGGAGACCATGGTGGTCGTCGCCGAGGTCGTAGGTGCCGATCTCCCGCCCGTGCGCATCACCGTGATCGGGGGCGCGGGTCCTCCCCAACGCGTCGTCAAGGTCGCGGGTGACCGCCAGGTGGCGGACCCCGGGGCCCTGATCGAGGGCCTGGTGGTTCGCGTCACCGATGGCGCCGGGATCCCTGTCTCCGGCGTGCAGACGTTCTTTCAGCCGGCCGCGGAGGACGGGCTCGTCGCGCCGTCACGGATTCGCACCGACTCCCTCGGTCTTGCCGCCACCCGGTGGCGCCTGGGTACGGGTGCGGGCGTGCAGCGGCTCACCGTGGAGGTGGCAGCGGCCGGGGTCCCCCCCGTGACGTTCACGGCGACCGTACGTGGGGACACCGCCGCGGCCGCGGTCGCGGAGGCGTCCGGCGCGGATACGGTCCCGGCGGACAGCGCTCAGGCGGAGCCCGTCCCGGTGGAGCCGGACCCCGTCGTCGTGGCGCGTCGTGCCTTCGCGGTCGGCGGGACGTTCGTGTGCAGCGTTGCGTCCGGGCGCGCCGCATGCCGGGGCGCGAACGACCGCGGACAGTTGGGTGGTGGCGGCGGGGAGGGCTTCGAGGGCCTCGCGGTCGGGGTTGCCCACGCCTGTGCGCTCGAGGCTTCCGGGGACGCCTGGTGCTGGGGCGCCAACGACGGGGGACAGCTCGGGGACGGCACGCGCACGGACCGACCGGAGCCGGTTCCTGTCGAGACCGAGCTGGAGTTCTCGCTTCTCACGGCGGGGGCAGGGCACACCTGCGGCCTCCTGTCCGGCGGGCGCGCCGCGTGCTGGGGTCGGAATCTGAGCGGCCAGCTGGGCGACGGCACGAGGGAGGATCGCTCGACTCCCGCGCCCGTCCCCGGGAATCGATCCTTCCGGGATCTGGTAGCGGGGTGGGAGCACACCTGCGGGTTGAGTGCCGGCGGAGGCCTGTCCTGCTGGGGCGGTAACGGGCAGGGCCAGCTCGGAGACGGCACCCGGCTCGACCGGCTCACCCCCGCGCCGGTACCGGGTTCGTTCCGGTCCGTGGTCACGGGAAGCCGTCACACGTGCGCGATCAGCGGCGGGCGGGTCCTCTGCTGGGGCGACAACAGCTTCGGACAGCTCGGCGACGGGTCGAGGCAGGCCCGCACCGAACCGGCCGCGGTGACAGGCCTGCCCGCCGCGCCCGTGCGTCTGGCCGCCGGCGCGGTCCACACCTGTGCGCTGCTCGAAGGCGGAACTGCCTGGTGCTGGGGTCAGAACCTGCACGGCCAGCTCGGGGACGGGACAAACGAGAATCGAGCGGCTCCCTCGCAGGTGGCCGGGGAGCTGACGTTCACGAGCCTGTTCGCCGGCGGGGCGCTGACGTGCGGCTTCACCACGGATGGCGAGCAGTACTGCTGGGGCCTGAACCAGGCCGGCCAGCTGGGAGACGGGACGCGGGACAACCGGGCGTCGCCGACGCGCGTGGGCGGGTAGGTCTCCGGAAGGCCGGGGAGTCCCGTCAGTCCCCCTCCAGCAACTCCCCCAGCTCCCGCTCCAGCACGGGCTTGGGCACCAGGCCGGTCAGCTGGAAGAGAGGCTCGCCGTCCCGGAAGAAGATCAGGGTGGGTATGGAGCGGATCTCGAAGCGTCCCGTGGTCTCGGGCGCCTGCTCGGTGTCGAGCTTGGCCACGGTCACACCCCGGTCTTCGAATTCGAGGGCGATCTCATCGAGGATGGGCTCCATCATCCGACAGGGGCTGCACCAGGCCGCCCAGAAGTCCACCACGGTGATGCCCTCGCCCTCGAGGATCACCGTGTCGAAGTCGGAGTCGTCGACGTGGACGATGGGAGCTTCCCGTCGGGGCTTCTTCCTGAAGAACATTGCACCTCGCTGGTGGGTCGGTTCCCCCAATCTACCGGATGGGGCGATTCTACCGGATGAGCCGATCGTGTCGGACGACCGGGCCACGCCGCCGGTCACCTCCCCGCGACCCGGGGCCTCCTCGCCCCGTCACTCCGCGAACCTCCACGTGCTCGCGAACTCCCACGCACTCGCGAACACCCGCGTCAGCTCCTGCCCAGCGACTCCCGGCTCCACGCGCTGTCCACTGCTTGCGCAGCGCCACATGAGCCGCCGAACTTGGGCGGCATCCTTCCGCTCCGGCTCCTGCCTCCTGGCCTGCCATGTCCGACATCCCCGTCGACCGACTCAACGCCTCCCTGTCCGGCCGCTATCGGGTGGAGGGGGAGCTGGGCGAGGGCGGCATGGCGACCGTCTTCCTCGCCGACGACCTGAAGCACGATCGGAAGGTGGCGCTCAAGGTCCTGAAGCCCGAACTGGCGGCGGTGGTCGGGGGGGAGCGTTTCCTGGCCGAGATCAAGACCACGGCGAACCTCCACCACCCGCACATCCTCCCCCTCTTCGACTCGGGCGAGGCCGACGGATTCCTCTTCTACGTGATGCCGTACGTGGACGGGGAGACGCTCAAGGATCGCCTGGACCGTGAGCGACAGCTTCCGGTCGATGAGGCCCTGAGCATCGCGACGGCCGTGGCCAGCGCGCTCCAGCATGCCCACGAGAGGGGCGTCATCCACCGGGACATCAAGCCGGGCAACATCCTCCTCCAGGACGGCCAGCCGGTGGTGAGCGACTTCGGCATCGCCCTGGCCGTGGGATCCGCCGGCGGCGCCCGCCTCACCGAGACGGGACTG
>DATFJS010000008.1:0-8251 GCA_035269045.1 Longimicrobiales bacterium
TCGAGTTCTTCGACCGCGGTTTACAGGACGTGACCTCGGTGCGCAACAGCCTCGCGAAGGCGCGCCGCGAAGCCGTGGAGCAAGCCATGGCCGTCGGGGCAACCGTCGTTCCCGGCAGCTGCGCCAACGTATTGGCCGTAGCGACGATCGACGGTACGCCCGTCGGCGCGGCCGACGGAAGCGTTTTCGGAGCGCCGGGCGTGGCGCGTCTGAGGATCGATGGCGACGCAGCCACCCTGATCCTCGGTTCCCTGCCGCATGTCGCGCGTGGAGGCGTGGAATGAGCAATAAGGCCAAGCGAGGCACGGAGATCCTGTACGGCTTGATCGGAGAGGCGCGGCAGTACGACGACGCCATCATTCTCGGTCGGGGCGATCCCGATTTCGATACGCCTGCCCACATCATCGATGCGGCTCGGCACGCGATGGAGCACTCGTCCGGAGAGGCGTCTCCGCCCGAGGGGATCCTGCCTCTGCGACGAGCGATCTCCGACCGAGTCGCGCGAAGAAACGGAGTCGTCTACGATCCGGCGGACGAGATCGTGTTCACGAACGGCGGCCAGGAAGCGCTGATGTTGATGATCGCCGCCACGCTGGCTCCGGGTGACGAGATCATCGTTCCCGAGCCGAACTACAACACGTACAAGGACGCCGTGGCGTTCGTCGGGGCAAGCGTCGTGAGCGTCAAGACCTCGGCCGAGCAAGCGTTCCGCACCGATCCGGCAGAGGTACGGGCCGC
Organism: Longimicrobiales bacterium; assembly: GCA_035269045.1. Taxonomy (GTDB): domain Bacteria; phylum Gemmatimonadota; class Gemmatimonadetes; order Longimicrobiales; family Gaopeijiaceae; genus Gaopeijia. The sequence continues at coordinate 739 of DATFJS010000008.1, forward strand.
ACTGACCGCGAGAACCAAAGCGATTCTTCTCGTCTCGCCGAACAACCCCGCCGCGAGCGTCATCTCGCGAGCCGACCAAGAGGCGTTCATCGCGATCGCGCGTGAGCGGGGCCTGGTCCTGATCGCCGATGACATCTACGACGTGTTGACGTACGACGGGATCGAGCACGTCAGTGCCGCATCGCTGCCCGGTGGGCGCGAGAGGACCCTCACGCTCAACGCGCTATCCAAGACGTACGCGATGACAGGGTGGCGGACGGGATGGGTGACGGGTCCTGCCGACCTCATGGCGACGGTGCGCGCGCTGAAAGCGGGCGTCTCGGGACCTGCCTCGATCGTCGCGCAATACGCTGCCCTGGCGGCGCTCACGGGTCCTCAGGACGAGTTGGAACGGATGCGGTCGGCGTACATCGAAAGGCGCCGCATCGTTCTCGACGCCGTGAAGGCCATGGGGTTGTCGTTCGGCCAGCCGCAGGGAGGCCAGTTCGTCTTCGTCGACGTATCCGAAACCGGGATGGACTCCGTCGAACTTGCACAGAAGGTGCTGCGCGAAGAACACGTTCTTGCCTACCCGGGAGGAGCGTTCTCTCCGGACATGAGCAACTTCGTCCGCGTGACGTTCCTTCAGTCCGAAGACAAGCTGCGCGACGGAATGGCTCGCTTCAAGCGGGTCGTCGACGACATTCGACGGACGACCGGGCAATGAGTGATCGACCGACCGTCCTCGTGCTGGACGAAGAGTTCGCTACGGCATTGCCCTCGATCGAGTCCGACGTGGACCTCGTCGGACGTGAAGCACTCGAGGAACCGGCAACCGCCGCGAAGGTGCAGGGCCTGATCACGCAGTTCGAGCCCGTCGATGCGGAACTCCTCGACCGCCTTCCTTCGCTCCGCGCCGTGGTGAAGATGGGACAGAGCTACCACAACGTCGATGTCGACACGCTGCGGGCGCGTGACGTCCCCCTCTTCCTCTCCCCGAGGAAAGGTCCCAATTGCGTCGCCGAGCTCGCCATGACCTTCATGCTTGCCCTGAGCAAAGACCTGTTGACGTCGCACAGGGCCGTCGCCGAAGGGGCGTACCGACTCCGTGGACTGAAGCCGGAGCGTAGCGAGCAGTGGAAGATGGCCTTTCACTGGATGAGACACGCCACGCTGCACGAGGTCCGGGGCAAGACCGTGGGAATCGTGGGCATGGGCGAGATCGGCTGCGAGCTGGCGCTTCGCGCCGTGGCGATGGGAATGAAGGTCGTCTATCACAAGCGGACACCGCTGAGCCCGGAGCTCGAGGCGCGCTTCCGGGCGAAGCGCATGCCGCTCCCTGCGCTGCTCGCAGACAGCGACTACGTCGTGCTGGCCGTTCCGCATACCACCGACACCGAGCGCATGATCGGCGCGGGTGAGCTCGCCGCCATGAAGGAAGGCGCATTCTTGGTGAACATCTGCCGCGGGGGGGTCGTCGACGAAGATGCGTTGATCGAGGCACTCGCCAGCCGGAGCATCGCTGGCGCGGGTCTCGACGTGTTCACCTACGAGCCCCTTCCGGCCGACAGCCCGTTGTGCACGCTGGACAACGTGATCCTGACGCCGCATGTCGGCGGCGGCTCAGGGTCGAACCGCGCCCTCGAGGTCACGGAGGCGGCCCAGGCAGCAGCGGAGGCGATCGAGGGACGCGAAGGGGGTGCTGCATGGCGTATTCCGTGAACGACGACGACCCCGTCGTGCGGTACCCGGAGTCGACGTTACGTGGGTTCACGACCGATGCGGTTCGCGCGATCGGAGCCTCGCCCGAGGAAGCCGAGATCCTCACCGAAGGCATCGTCACAGCTTCGCTCTGGTACCACCCCGGGCAGGGACAGGGCCTCGAGAAGCTCTTCCGCTACGAGCGTCGTGTGCGCGAGGGGGGTATTACGCCGAACGCGGAGATGTCTTGGGTCCGTGAGGCGCCGGCTTCGGCATTGCTGGACGGCGCCAGCGGTTTCGGGTACGTCGCCGGTCACCGCGCCATGACGCGGGCCGTAGCCATGGCGCGCACGACAGGAATCGCCATGGTGGGGGTGCGACACAGCAATCACTTCGGGATCGCCGGGTACCACGCCCGCGTCGCGGCCGATGCTGGACTGATCGGCTGGGCCTTTACGAATGCCCGCGCCGAAATGGCCCCTTGGGGGTCCGCCAAGCCTGTTCTCGGAACGAATCCCTGGGGAATCGCCATTCCGCGCCCGGGTGCGTATCCGCTCATGCTGGACATGGCGCTGACGATGTCCGGCAAGGGCATGATGCGCTGGTACGAGCGGACGGGCCGTTCCATGCCCGCCAACTGGGCGCTGACCCCGGACGGCCGCGTGACGACCGACCCGAGCGAGGCGATGTACGGCCCCATGCTTCCGATCGGCGAGTACAAGGGGTACGGCCTGAGCATGATCTCCGACGTCCTCGCCGGGGTCATGACCGGTGCGCTGTTCGGTCTCGACGTTTTCCAGGACGAGCTCGCGTACGACGTCGGTCACCTCATGGTGGCGGTCGATCCTCACGTCTTCCTCGGACGAGAGGCGTTCGAAGCCCGCTTGGCGGCGTTCGTGGACCAGGTTCGCTCCGCGCCCCCGATCGAGGCTGATCAGCCGGTCCGTCTACCTGGCGAACTCGAGTACATGCGGTCCGAACAGCGTCGTCGTGACGGGATTCCCCTCGATCTCGAAACCGTCGAAGGCCTTCGCGAGCTCGCTGCACGTCACGACGTTCGGTGCCCGCTGTGATCCGGCCGAAACGTCTTCACCGCTCCACCTTCTCGAAGTCTGTGTGCAAAGGAGTCCTGTGATGCCTCGTCCCCCAATGACCCTCGGTACCGTGACGGCCGAGCCCGGTACCACCGTTCGGGGAGGCATTCCCGTCGGAATCGATATGTACGGCCGTGAACGCGAGATCCCGATCACCGTGATCCACGGCGCGAGCGACGGTCCCGTGCTTTGGATCAACGGCGCCACGCACGGCGACGAACCCGAAGGGCCATTCTCGATATTCCTCGCCCTCGAGAAGGTCGATCCGACGAAGCTCGCGGGGACGGTCGTGGCTGTGCCCGTCATGAACGTCGAGGCGTTCGCCGCGGGAACGCGCGGCGATCCGATCGACACGTTCTCGTACGACATGAATCGCATCTATCCCGGAAAGCCCGACGGGTATCCCACGGAACGCGTCGCCGCAGCGCATTGGGACGCCATGAAGGACGCCTGCGACCTGCAGATCAACGTGCACTCCGGGGGCGAGCACTCGTACCTCGCACACATGATCTTCGCGTCGGACAACGCCGCGTCGCTCGAGCTCGGTGCAGCGATGGGGCCCGGCTGGGACCTGCTGTTCCGTAGCGGCACCGGGGGAAACAACCCGAGCTCGAAGATGGGTGCGCTCGGCAAGGGCGGCATCACCGTCGAACTCGGTGGCAATTGCCGGACCCTGACCGGAGATTTCCACGCCATCGCTCGCGACCTCGCCGACGGGTACCTGAACGTGATGCGCCATTACGACATGATCGAGGGCGAGGCGCAGTACGCCACTGCGTGGCGCCAAGGATTCCAGATTCCGCTGCTGGCGCCCAAGACGGGAATGTTCGTCGGAACCGACGGGCTTCCCTTCGAGAAGCCGTTGGCCGAAGGCACGGTACTGGGCGTCATCTACGATCTGTACGGCGACGTCGTCGCAGAGATCAAGGCTCCTCGCGAAGGGGTCGTGTTCGGACTGCGCTCGCGTCCCTCCGTCCTCGAGGGGCAGTGGTGCTGCTTCTTCGGCGTGGTCGAGTCCACGGTCGACGATCTGATCCCCGGCCGATGAAGGAAGAGATGCGTGTCCCGGGCGGCCGTGAGCGACTGCGGGGCCTCGTCGCCGAGGATCTCGTACGTTTCGAGTGGCTCGATGAACTCGTCCTGTCGCCCGACGGCCGCCGGATCGCGTTCTCGGTGCGAAGAAGCGATCCTGCGCAGAACGGCTACCACGTCGACGCGTTCGTTCTCGACATCGACAGCGGTGCGACGACGCGGGTTTCGCAGGGTCCCGGAACCGCGGGCGCGCTGGCATGGGACCGGAAGGGCCAGCGACTCGCCTTCAGCTGGTCGGTCGGCGACGAGCACGCCGTTCATGTCTGGGACGGCGGCACGGATCGAGCCATCGTGTCGATTGACGCGCCGATGTCCGGGTTGACCTGGAATCACGACGGGACATGGTTGGCTGGGGTCCGTTGGACGGTCGAGACACTCCCGGGGGATCCGATTCCCCGTGCGAATCTGCCTCGCCCGTCCGTGCGCGTGGTCCGACGTCTCCGGTACAAGCAGGACGGCGTCGGATGGGTGAACGACCGCTATTCGCAGATTTGGACGTTGCACGTCGCCACTGGCGAGCTACGGCAGCTGACGTCCGCTCAGGCGGATCACGCGGAGCCAGCCTGGGCGACCGGCTCCGAGGCCTTGGCGTTCGTCCGCATCGCCCGTGAGCAGGATGTCGCAGAGGGCTGGGGCCAGATCCTCGTCGTCGACGACTGGGGATCGTCGCCCCGCGCCCTGCTTCCCGAATGGCGGGGGGCAGCACGTAGCCCTCAATGGGGCGACGGCGACAACGCCATCGCGTTCGCGGGACACGATGCTCCGAGCCCCGTCAACAGGCGCATGTTCATGCAACCCTGGCTGGCCGATGTCGCGAGCGGCACCGCACGGCCTTTGGCACACGAAGTGGACCAGGAGGTCGGCAACTACGCCGTCTCGGACTCCCGCAAAGGCCTGAGCAATATCACCGTCAAGTGGCCGGCGGGTGGAGCGTGGATCTACTACCTGATCACTGAACGCGGTGCGACGCACCTCTACCGTGTCGGTCTCGACGGCATGTACGAACGTCTCGATGAGGGACCCCACGTGACGTTCGAGTACGCGCCATCGAGTAGCGGTCGCGTGGCCGTCGGGCGCTCCGACCCTGGGTCTCCCGGCGACCTGTACGTACGCGAAGAAGAAGGAACGGAGCGGCGTCTCACGTCTCTCAACCCTTGGCTTGCCGATCATGCGTTGTCCCAGCCGGAAGAAGTATGGCTCGATGGGCTCGAGGGCTCGCGGGTCCAAGGGTGGGTGTTGAAGCCGATCGGCTTCGACCCTGCGCATCGGTATCCAGCGATCGAATACGTGCACTGTTCCATGTTCTCTTGGGATTTCAGCCACGAGTTCCAGTGCCTCGCCGCCGCTGGATACGTTTTGCACGTCGTGAATCAACGGGGAACCAGCGCGGGTTTCGGCCAGGCGTGGACGCGTGCGAGCGAGGGGGATCAAGGCGGCGGCGACTACCAAGAGACCATGAAGATGGTGGATTGGCTGACCGCGCAACCCTACGTGGACGAGGAACGCTTGGGCGTGACCGGCGGATCGTGCGGCGGATTCATGACGAACTGGGTCGTGGGGCATACCGACAGATTCAAGGCCGCGGTAACGCAGCGGTCGATCGTGAACCAAATCAGCTTCTTCGGAACGTCCGACATCGGTCCCGAGGGCACCACCGCCGAGGCAGGCGCCGACCCGTGGTCCGACCTGGACGCCGTGTGGCGACAGTCACCGTTGGCTTATGCGCACCGTATCGACACCCCGCTGTTGATCCTGCATAGCGATGAGGATCACCGGTGCCCACTCGAACAGGCGGAGCAACTCTTCGCAGCCCTCCGTTGGATGCGGAAGGACGTCGAGCTCGTCGTCTTCGAAGGCGAGAGCCACGGCTTGTCGCGCGGGGGGCGCCCGTCGAATCGAATCGAACGTCTTCGCCGAATCCAGAACTGGTTCGACGAGAGATTGTGAGGAGGGACTCCGTGCGTATTGGACCCATCGAAGCCGCTCCCGGACAGCACGCGTTCGGGTACATTCCCGTTGCGGCCTCGCGATCCGGATTCGCGCCCGACATTCCTGTGCACGTGTTCGCGGGGACACAACCCGGACCGACACTGCTCGTCCAGGGGGCGATTCACGGTGCCGAGATCATCGGCACCGTCGCGATTCTCGACCTGATCGCCGAGTTGGATCCGAGTCGCCTGCGAGGCAACGTCATCGCAGTGCCGGTGGTCAATCGAACCGGATTCGAGTTCGGAGAACGTGGCTCGCGCATCGACGGGAAGGACATGAGCCGCCTGTTTCCCGGCAACCCGGAAGGTAGCGTCACCGAGCAGGTCGCTCACGCCTACTTCGATCAGGTGATCCAGCGCGCCGACGTCATGCTCGACTTTCACGCCGGAGCACGCACCGCCTACGAGCGGTACGTGCTGTTCGGCGCGGAAGCAGATCCGTCGAACCCGAGCGATATGGAACGGATCCGACGCAAGCTCGTCGTCGCATTCGGACTCGATCAAGCCGCGTTCTTTCCGCCTGGGACGTTCGGCCAGAACCAGGCGAAGGCAGCGATCGAGGACGCCGGCGTCGTTCAGCTGACGCTCGAGTTCGGAGGAGGGACGGGCTGGTACGCGAACGGTCGGCAGAACGTGAACGATGCACGACGCGGGATCTGGAACACGCTCAAGGCGATGCGCATGGTCGATGGCGATTTCGCGTCCGATGGACCCACATGCACCGTTTACAACGCGAATGTCGTGATCTGGAAGCCAGACGTGGACGGATTGTTCCTTCGCATGAAGCGGTTCGGCGACCGGCTCGATGCCGGGGACGTCTACGCCAGGCTGGTCGATCCCGTCACGGGAGCCACCCGAGCGGAAATCCGGACGCCCGAGGCCGGCATCGTGATCCCGAGCGGACAGGAGTGGCCCACGATCGGTGCGACGTCGGTCGGAATCCTCGGGGTCATCGACCGTGTCGAGAACCGTGAAGAGATGGATCTTCATGTGGATCTCGTCCCCAAGGAGGTCGCATGATGCCTACGCCCACGCTCTTGGCCGGCGTCCCCGTAGAACCGGGTAGCCACATCGTTCATCACCTGCACGCTGCGACGACGCACGGGGGGTTCGACGTCGCCGCCCAACTCCATCTGCTGCGCGGCGCGACGCCCGGACCCACGCTGGTCGTGCACGCAGGCATGAGCGGCCTCGAGATCGAGCCCGCGTTGACCCTTCCAAGATGGCTGAGATCGATCGACCCTCGTAGCTTGCGCGGGAACCTGATCGTGGCACCGCTCTTCAACCTTTCGGGGTTCGAGTTCGAGAGGATCGAGGCCGCGTGGGATGGCGCCGACCTCAACGCTCTTGGCGCCGGTCGCGTGGACGGGACCGTGAGCGAGCAGTTGATCCACGCATACGCGTCGACGGTTCTCGAGCAGGCCGACGCCGTGATCGACCTGCGTACGGGCGCTCAATGGGGGTACTACCGCTACGCCGGTGTGCACGATGTCGGTGGATCCGAGCGTATCGAATCGTCGCTGGCGCTGGCCGCGTCGCTAGGTTTGCCGCACGCCGCTTTGGGCGAGCCCGTAGGTGCGACGCTGGCGGGGGCCATGGCGGCACGAGGCATCGCATGGGTGACGGCGTGGCTGGGGGGTGGACCTGGCCTGCGCGATC
>DATFJS010000009.1:0-7865 GCA_035269045.1 Longimicrobiales bacterium
ATGCGTGTTGTCCGGATCGTGGTGGGGTGCGACTGATTCGCTGGTACGTCCATCGGCTCGGTGGCCGAATGGCGGCAAGCGGTCATAAGGCGATAACGACGCTCTCGCCGCAAGCCGCGGCTTGCGAGCATTCCCGGGCCCGACGGGTGCGTTGCGGGGTTCGTGTCGCAGCAGGTAGAGTGCGAATCTCGGGCTTCCGCCGGCGCCATCTGCGCGCCGTCGGCCCACGACCCCGTTTTCGACCTCGTACTCGGGCACCTCGATGAATACGACACGTTCGATCCCGATGATGCTGACCGCGCTGCTCGTCGCGGTGCCGGCGCAGGCCCAGACGTCCGACCTCGAGGCGCTCGTGGACTCGATCGCCGCCGACCACATCGACGCCGGTCGGCTGGCCGGGATCAGCGTCGGCGTGGCCCGTGGGGGCGACGTCCTGCTGAAGAAGGCGTACGGACATGCCGACCTGGAGTGGGACGTCCCCATGCCGATGGACGCCGTCCACGAAATCGGATCCGTCACCAAGCAGTTCACCAGCGTGGCCATGCTCCAGCTCTGGGAGCGGGGGCTGGTCGATCTCGATGCCGACCTCACCGAGTACCTGCCCGACTACGACACGCAGGGACGCTCGATTCCGCTTCGCCGGCTCTTCGACCACTCCTCGGGCATCAAGGGATACACCGAGATGCCGCAGTTCGGACAGCTCATGACGCGGCGCATGGAGCGGGACTCGCTGGTGGCGATGTTCTCGGCCGTCCCGCTCGAGTTCGAGCCCGGTGCGGCGATGATCTACAACAACTCCGCCTTCTTCCTGCTTGGGCTGATCGTCGTGGAGGTCTCCGGACAGTCCTACGAGGAGTACGTCGAGGAGCACATCTTCGCGCCGCTCGGGATGGACCGTTCGTCGTACTGCAGCAATGCGGAGATCGTGGAGGATCGGGCGCACGGCTACGCCGGGAGCGGGGACGGGCTGGTCCGCGCCGACTACATCGACCACACCTGGCCCTACGCAGCGGGGTCGCTGTGCTCGACCGTGTCGGACCTGCTGACCTGGAACGACGCCCTGCACGGCGGCGAGGTCCTGGGCGAGGAGGCGTACGAGATGCTCATCACGCCGCGGCCGCTGGTCGACGGGACGCCGACCGACTACGCGATGGGCATCGCCAATCGTCGGGCCCCCTCCGGTCACGTGATCGACCATGGAGGGGCGATCCCCGGGTTCTCCAGCTTCGTGCGCTACTATCCCGAGCACGGCGTCAGCGTCGTGGTACTGCAGAACTCGACCACGCCTCCGGGGCCCACCGCGGTCGCGAACGCGATCGGCGAGCACCTGTTCGGCGCCGAAGAGCTCCATGTCGCCCAGCCGTATCCGGGTGATCTGTCGGTCTTCGAGGGGACGTTCCGTGGCCCGACACGGGGCGCGACCCTCACGGCGACCGTCCGCGTCAACGACGACGGCGACCTGACGATCGAGGCGGGCGGTGCCGAGCCCGAGGTCATCGAGTACCTCGAGGGGACGACGTTCTTCCAGGGCCCGACCCTCGTGACGTTCGACATGGAGGGGTCGGCCGTGGTGGGGGTCAAGCTGCGGCGCGGCTCGGGAATCTCCGTCCTGACGCCGGTGGACGGCTGAAGCGGGCGGCTGAGCCCGTCAGTCCCCGAGTGTCCGGGCGAGGTAGGCCTTCAGACGCTGCCACGCATCCAGAGCCGGCTCTGTCCGTACGTCGGGCGCACCATCGACGCGGAGCCAGAAGCCGTGGTCCACGTCGTCGTAGATGTGGAGGTCGTTCTCGATTCCTGCGGCCTCCAGGGCCGCTTCGAAGCGCTCGACCGACTCCGGCGCCGGGCCGTTGTCCAGCCGGGCGAACGTGCCGTACACCTCGTGATCCATCCCGGAAAGCACCTCCGGGTCTTCCACCAGGCGCCCGTAGAAGATGGCGGTGGCGTCGTGGTTCTCTCCGTCCAGCCCGAACGAGAGCGCCACGCCTCCGCCGTAGCACCAGCCCATCGCGCCGACCCGACCCGTCACGTCGTCCCGTCCCTTCAGGTAGCGGACCGCCGCGTTGAGGTTCGGCACCACGTCGCCCTCGGCCTCCGCCATGAGCGCCATGTTCTCCTCCGGATTCTCGCCCACCTGGCCCCGGAAGAGATCGGCCGCCAGTGTCACGTAGCCCTCGGCGGCGAAGTCGTCGGCTACCTGTCGAACCCGGTCCGTGAGACCGTTCCACTCGTGAATGATCACGAGGGAAGGGAAAGGGCCTTCGCCTTCGGGCACGGCGAGGTATCCGGTGGTGGCGTCGTCTCCCTCGAGGTACTGGAGATCCTGTCCCTGGAGCTCACCGCCCTCGCCGATGATCGCGGACGGAAGTTCGTCGTCGGCCGTGGGTGCGACGGGTACGTGCGCCTCTCCAGCGGCCGCCACGACGGCTTCCGAGTCGCTCGTCGGCGCATCTCCCGACGCCGGTGTGTCGTCGCCCGCGGGGGCGCACCCGGCCACTGCACCGAGGATCAGCGTGCCGGCGGCGACGAGGCGAAGGGCGGGGATGGGACGGGGCGGAATCTTCATGGGGCAGACCTCGGCGAGAACGGGTGTGGGCTCGGATCGGTACGTGTGACTCGTCGCGTGCGGAGAGAGTCGACCCGGCACGCAGACGACGGTTCCGCTGAATCCCCACCTCAACGGCCGGGTCGGAGGTGGCCTCGGCCCGCCGTCAGCTCCCGCCGATCGCGCGCAGGAGAATGGAGGTCATCGTCAGCGCGGCAAGTATTCTCGGCACCCGATGGCTGTCTCGGAGAAGGAGGTGCCGGACGAGCACCGCGCCGACCGCAGTCGAGAAGGCGTAGACGAGGAAGAAGGTGCCGAACACCTCCCCGATCCACTCGCCGACGAAGCCCTCGAGGTCGACCTCGAGGCCCGGAGCGAGGGCCGGCCAGACGAGACCGGGCACCACATCGAGCAGCAGGAAGAAGGCAGTGAAGCCCGCACCGAGCTCCACGTAGAGGCGCACTTCGGCGCGAGCCTTCCGGGAGAACGGTGCGATGACCGCCCCGACGAGCGGCCGCAGGAGCAGGGCCAGGGGAGATCCGGGTGGATTGTGCCTGTAGTAGAGTCGGAGCTGGTGGCTCCATCGATGGATGGCCGCCGCCCCGGGCACGTCGTCCAGCCAGTCCGGTCCGGAGCCGAGCGCGGTGAATCCGGCAAGGAGCAGAACTGCGAGCGCGGACTCGATTCCACCCGGGGATCCAGAGGCGACGAGGGCGCCCAGCACCTGGGAGGCCAGTAGGAGCACGAGAATGTCTCCCGCCGTGCCCAGTCCGCGTCGGACCGGCCCGCGGCTGCGCCACCGTTCGACCCACCCCGGCGTGGAGGTCAGCACCTGGTCGTGGAGGGCCGGCATGGCGTCGAGGGCACGAGGAGGGAGGCCCTCCCGTTCGCGCAGCGCCTGGTCCTCGTTGTACCCGCGAATCATTCCCCGCAGAAGGAAACCGTCGATCCCCCACCAGATCAGGCTGCCCCCGCCGGTGAGGAGCATGAGTACGCCGGTGAATTCGCGTCCCAGGTAGAATCGGTGGCCTCCGGCCCAGCCGAGGAACACCCAGAGCAGCCACGCGACGGCGGGACTCTTCCGCGGGTACGAGTAGAGATCGTCTAGGACGTCCGGGGAGAAGTCCCGGTCCGGGCGGAGGGCGCGCTCGGTCATGCCCGAAACGTGTCCTCCACGATCTGCCGTGCGGCCACCTCGCCGGAGATCACCGCCGGAGGAACGCCGGGGCCCGGGACGGTGAGCTGTCCGGCGAAGTAGAGCCCGTCCACCTTCTTCGACCGGAGCCGGGGCCGGAGGAGCGCGGTCTGTCGCAGCGTGTTGGCCAGTCCGTAGGCGTTTCCGCCCAGGGCGTTGTAGTCGTCGCGGAAATCGGTATGGGCATAGCTGCGCTTCAGCACCACGCGGTCCCGGATCGAATGTCCGGCGTATCGCTCCAGACGCTCCATCACGATGTCGTAGTAGCGCTCACGGGTCTCCTCGGCGTCTGGAAGGTCCGGCGCGAGCGGGATGAGGATGCAGAGGTTCTCGTGGCCGGCGGGTGCGACGTCGGGGTCGGTGCGAGACGTGGCGGATACGTAGAACAGGGGTCGCTCGGGCCACCGTGGCGACTCGTAGATGGCGTCCGCGTGCTCGTCGAGTGGTTCGTCGAAGAAGAGGGTATGGTGCTCGAGGCCCTCCACGCGGCCCTCGACACCCAGGTAGAAGATCAGGCTGGACGGCGACAGCGTGCGCCGCTCCCAGTACCGCGCGGAGTACTGTCGATGCTCGGGCTCCAGAAGGTGCTGCTCGACGTGGTGATAGTCCGCACCCGCCAGCACGACGTCGGCGTCGATCCGATCCCCCGATCCGGTCTCCACACCGACCACCCGCCCGCCCTCGACGAGGATCCGCCGCACCGGGGTGCCCGTCGCCAGCTCGGCTCCTTCGTCCTCCGCCACCCGGGCCATTCCCTCCACCACGGCGCCGATTCCGCCCTCCGGGTACCAGGTGCCGAGCGCGAGGTCGGCGTGGTTCATCAGGCTGAACAGCGCCGGGGTGTCCGTGGCGGTCGATCCGAGGAAGAGGACGGGAAACTCCATGATCTGCCGGATGCGCGGATCGTCGAAGTGGCGGCGTACGTGTCCACGGAAGGACTGCAGCATCTGGAGGCGTACCAGCGCCCAGAGCATCGTCGGGTCGGCGAACTCGAGCAGCGAGAGGCTCGGCTTGTGCACGAACTCGCCCATCCCACGCTCGTACTTGTAGGCGGCGTCGGCGAGATAGGACCGGAGCTCCTCCCCAGCCCCGGGCTCCATCCGCTCGAACAGCTCCGCGGCGGCCTCCACGCCGGCCGGCATGTCGACCGTATCCTCCGGACCGAACACCACACGGTACGACGGATCGAGACGGGTGAGCCGATAGATGTCCTCGACCCGCCGTCCGAAGAGACCGAAGAACCGTTCGAAGACGTCGGGCATCCAGTACCAGCTGGGGCCCATGTCGAAGCGGAACCCGTCCCGCTCCCAGACGCGGGCCCGTCCGCCCGGCCGGTCGTTCTTCTCGAGCAGGACCACGTCCGCGCCGGCGTGCGCGAGGCAGGCGGCACCCGACAGACCCGCGAAGCCGGCTCCGACCACGACGACGCGCGTCCCGTCGAGGGAGCCCGCGGGAGGGAGTTCGGCGTCCCAGGGTGCCTGTGCGGCAGCGGGCGAGCCCGTCGGTGCCGCCGTCGGCGTCGAATGAGCGTTCATGACAGGCGCGTACACGCCGTCGGTCGGGACGTTCTCCGACCGAGGGATACCGGAATGCCGGCATTCCGCTAACTTGCAGTTCTGCGGTTTCTCACCTCGGACCCCTCGATCGAGGGGTCGGCGCTCTGCGACACGACGCAGTACACGACTCTGCGCCAGCTTATCGAGCCAGCTCTTCTGGCCGGCCTGCTGAGCACATATCAAACGGACGTACATTGAATTTCAACGCCCTCGGGCTGCGCTCGAGCCTCCTTCGAGGCATCGACGATCTCGGTTATACCACAGCGACCCCCATTCAGACGCAGGCGATCCCACCGGCCCTCGACGGCCGCGACGTGCTCGCCTGTGCCGCGACCGGCTCCGGCAAGACCGCGGCCTTCCTGCTTCCCATCCTCGAGCGAATCGCCGAAAAGCCACGTGGGACGACGCGTGCGCTGATTCTGGCGCCGACCCGGGAGCTCGCCCTCCAGATCCTCGCCGACTTCGAGGATCTCGCGAAGCACACCGACATGCGGGGTGCGGCCGTCTACGGAGGCGTCGGGATGAAGCCCCAGATCGATGCCTTCCGGAAGGGGGCCGACATCATCGTCGCGACGCCGGGCCGTCTCCTGGATCACTTCCAGCGGGGCAACGCACCGCTGAAGGGTCTCGAGGTGCTCGTGCTCGACGAGGCGGACCGGATGCTCGACATGGGCTTCCTGCCCGACATCCGGCGCGTGCTGAAGCACTGCCCCCGCCCGGAGCAGACGCTGTTCTTCAGCGCGACCATGCCGCCCGAGATCGAGAAGCTCACCCGTGAGCTCCTGACCGATCCGGTCACCGTCGCGCTGCAGACCAAGGCGGCTCCGGCCGTCGGCGTGACGCAGACCGTCTATCCGGTCGCGAAGAGCGACAAGACACGGCTGCTGATCGAACTGCTCAAGCGCGAGGGCATCTACGACGCGCTCGTGTTCACGCGGACCAAGCACGGCGCCAACCGTCTCACGAAGACGCTCAACAAGAGTGGCGTGACGGCGGAGCGCATCCATGGAAACCGCTCGCAGAACCAGCGGACCAAGGCGCTGGCCGGGTTCAAGCGCGGCGATTTCCAGGTGCTGGTCGCGACCGACATCGCCTCGCGGGGCATCGACGTGGAAGAGCTCGGGCACGTGGTCAACTTCGACCTGCCCAACGTTCCGGAGGACTACATCCACCGCGTGGGCCGCACGGCCCGCGCCGGCGAGACGGGCGACGCATTCAGCTTCGTGACGCCGGACTGCGAGGCCGATCTGGCGAAGATCGAGCGCGCCATCGGCGAGACGCTGCCGCGGAAGACGGTGGAGGGCTTCGACGTGCCGACGGCAACGCCCAACGGCGGCGGAAGCGGCGGTGGAGGCGGCGGCGGTCGGTCGGGGGGTGGTCGCGGTCGCGGTTCGTCGCAGAGCCACCGGAAGGGCGGCAACGGGGGAGGGCGGCCCAGGACGCAGCACGCGGACGACGGCCAGAACGACCGACCGCGCCGGCGCCGGTTCGGGAAGCGGCGGGGCTGACGGGGCATCGGCCGGATCGGACGGACGCGGTCGGGAGCGGTTCCGCCGCTCGATTCCGCGGTCCGATCCGGCGGAGGGCTCGCTTTGACGGACGGACGTTCCCGACGAAGCTTGCGGGGCGCTCTCCCCGCATCCCCCGTCGCCATGCCCGGACCACAGGTGTCTCGCCGCCTCCGCGAAGGCCAGCTCGGTTCGTCACCCATCCGCGAGATCATGAAGCTCGCGGACCGGCGCACGATCGAGGCGATGGGGCTCGACCCCGACGACGTGATCTCCTTCGCGGGCGGGTGGGTGGATCATGAGGCTCCGGAGGGGCTGCGGGCCGCCTACGCCGAGGTCGCGGGCGATCGCCGGCTGTTCCACGAGCTCGGGGCGTACTCGCCGACGCGTGGACTTCCACGTGCCAGGGCCGCGCTCCTGGACCTCGATCGAGCGCTGTACGGCACCGACGGACTGACGGACGACCACGTACTGATCGGAGCCTCGTCCACACAGCTCACGCACGCCCTGCTGACCGCGCTGCTCGACCCCGGGGATCGCGTGGTTCTCTTCGACCCGGCGTACGCGAACTACGGGCCCCAGTGCGATCTCGCGCCGGAGGGGGTCGAAGTCATCCGGCTGCCGGTGCTCGACACGGACAGGTGGGCGTGGATGCCCGACCCCGAGGTCGTGCTCGGGACATTCCGCACGCTGATCGCGGAACATGCGCCGCGGGTGCTCCTCTTCTCGTCCCCGAACAACCCGACCGGGCAGCTCGTTCCGGACGAGGTGTTCTTCGGCCTCGTGGAAGCCGCGGCCGAGAACGACTGCTTCGTCGCCGTCGACTTCGCCTACCGGACGCAGTGCTTCCTCGCATCGCCGCCCGCGCATTTCGCGGCGAGTCCCGTGACGTACCCGAACCTCGTCCGACTCCACTCGAACTCGAAGTGGTGTCGGGGGCTGGGCCGCCGCCTGGGGTGGGTGGAGGCGGCGCCGCACGTGATCGACGCGCTGGAAGTGGTGCAGCAGGGGACCGCGCTCTGCCCCGACACGCTGCATCAGTGCGCCCTCGCGATCTACCTCGA
>DATFJS010000010.1:0-2266 GCA_035269045.1 Longimicrobiales bacterium
TGCTTGCGAATCGGACGATCGAGGCCGCCGTGGAGACGACCCCGAGCTGTTCGGAGGGAGAGCGCTTCACGACGACGACCGGCCCCGGAGCCCTCCCGCTTCGGGAGCCGGAGCCCGAGGTCGTCAAGCTCGGACGCAATCTCGATGCCGGGCAGGGCAGCGGCAGCTATTCGGATCCCGTCTACGGTCACGCCGGTGACGACGTCGTCTGGCGGATCGAGGTCCGCAATGGCGGGCAGGCCGATCTCCAGGACTTCGTCTTCAGCGACTCGATCGTGCCGGGAAACTTCGACATCGATTACGTCTGCGACAGCGAGGCGGATGCGACCTCCGTCGCGGAGGGAGGCGCCTCCGGCGGCTGCCTGGCGGTCGGCGGGACGACCGACGTTCTCGGACTCGACGTCGCTGCGGTCTTCGGAGGCGGGGCGAGCCCCTACGTGGTCGCGCCGTCGGGCGGGAGCGGCTTCTTCTATCTGGTCGGCGAGATCGACGATTCCTGTACGAACCGCACGAACAGGGTCTTCGACGTCGAGTGGGGCTGTGAAGAGCAGCCGCCCGCCGGAGGAATCCAGGCCACCTCGGACGGTGCGATGGCGGCCGACGACGCGCTGCTGAGCACCCGCTCGATCGAGAGCGGGGTCGACGTCGACGTGGATCTCACGGGTATTCGCCGCTCCCAGCCGATGGGCGCCACGGGATGGGTCACGATCCGGATCGCCAACCGGAGCGGAGGGACGATCAAGGGCGGCCCCGACGGTCTCCGGCTGAGAAACGTGCTTCCCGCCGAGTACGTGATCGATCCGACTCGGGCTCCCTCGGTCACCACCTCTCCAGCCTACGGAACGAGCTATCCGGGCATGATCGACACGATCGCCTGGACGAATCCGACTCCCGACACCTTCCCGCTGGTGACCGCGGATCCTGCGCTGCCGCTCTCGAATACCGAGCTGGAGCTCGAGCTGACGAGCAGTACCGTCCACCCCGACTTTCCGGCGACCCAACGAGACATGATCCGTCACGGCGACGTGGTGACCGTTCGCTTCCGGACGGTCCTGATCGATCCGAGCCGCTACGACCGGGTGGCGAACCTCGACGTCCGACAGGAGAGCCCGGGCAGCGATCCCCCCGATACGGACCCGTCCGAGAGCTTCTCCATCAGCAATCGAACCGAGATCTGGTGGGAGGAGTTCTGCACGGCGACCGAGCATCAGCGGACGGTGGACGAGGTCGACACGGCGAGACCGGAAGACCTCGACGTGGACGTGGTGGGGAGTGAGCTCGTCTTCATCCTGACCAATACGGGGGATCCGCTTCCGCTTCGGGTCGCGCTGCGGAACGACGGCGGCCACGACGCCGAGGACTACGAAGCGACCGTCACGTTCGGCGAGGCGATGGTCGTGCAGACCGTACCCGCAGGCTGCTCGCCGACGTCGAATCCGCCGGCACGGCCCGCCTGGCAGATTCCGGTCGATCTTCCGTCGACGGCCTCGGTCTTCCGCTGCGACCGGGGCAGGATCGCTCCGGGTGAGACCGAGGTCCTGGACTTCGAGGTGGTCAAGAACGAGGGAGCGAGCTTCGAGGACGACCTCACCTTCCGGGTGGACGTGGTCGGCGAGATCACGCTGTCGGATGGCACGCCCCTCTGGTTCCCCTCGCCCACGCCCCGCGCGGACGGCGTGACGGACCGGGCCAACGACTACTCGGTCGACGCGCTCTGGTCCCGGGTGATCGGATACAACCTGTTCAAGGACCAGGTCGGAGTCTGCACGGAGAACAACCCACCGCCGGGGGATCCGGACGACCAGATCCAGATCGGGGAGGAGTGCAGCTTCCAGATCGAGTCGGGTGGCTGGTTCGGCTTCGAGACGCCCGGCTTCACGTACATCGCGGTCCAGGACGTCCAGGTGGTCGACCAGCTGCCCGATGGACAGGGCTATGTCTCGTCCACGGATCCCCTGGCGACGAGCACGCCGGCCATCCAGGGCGTCTCGCTCAACCCGCCCCCTCTGCCCCTGGAGGAGCAGCCCTTCGACTGGACCTTCAACTCGAACGTCCCGTCCGAGCGGATCACGGAGAAGGACCACTGGTTCCGGGTCGGAGTGACCACCCGCCTGCTGAATGATCCGATCGACACCCGCGCGAGTCCGAACGAGCACGCGGCGATCAGCGCCAACGTCATGACCTCGACCTTCGAGGCCGTCTTCTTCAATCAGATCTCGAACGAGGAGGAGGTCTTCCTGCTCGGTCCGAGCACGATCGGCTTTCA
>DATFJS010000011.1:0-7118 GCA_035269045.1 Longimicrobiales bacterium
GTGGCGCCCTGGTACGACCACCCCGCCTTCCTGAGTGCCCTCGCATCGATCTATCGAGAGCCGCTCGAGACGTTCGCGCCGGATCATGTGCTGTTCAGCTACCACGGAATTCCGGTGCGTCACCTGGAGCGGTCCGCCCCGGAGTCCCCATGCGGCGGGGGATCACACAGCGGAGATTCGGACAGCGGGGAGTCCGTCTGCTGCCTCCGATGGGAAGCCGCACGTGGCGGGTGTTATCGCTCCCAGTGCGTACACACGTCCGTCGGACTGGCCGAGGCCCTGACGCTACCTGCGGAGAGGTGGAGCACCGCCTTCCAGTCACGCTTCGGACGGGATCCGTGGATCCTTCCAGAGTGTGAGGCGGTGATCGGCCGCCTGGCCGAGCGAGGAGTCCGCAGACTCGCGGTCGCATGCCCCGGATTCGCGGCCGACTGCCTCGAAACCATCGAGGAGATCGGGATCCGCGCACGTAAGGTATTCCTCGAGGCGGGCGGAGATCAGTTCATGCTCCTTCCCTGCGCAAACAGCGATCCGGTCTGGGTGGAAGCGCTGGCCAGTCTGGTCCGGCCCGACTCCTAGACCTCGTCCTCCGCCACCGCCCGCACGATGTCCATCGTGCTCACCACGCCGAGGAGTTCCCCGTCGTGCATGACGAGCAGCCGGTGGAATCCGTCGGCGACCATGTCCCTGGCGGCTTCACGGATGGAGGCGTCCGGGCCGATCGACGCGATGCTTCGGGACATCACCTCGGCGATCGAATGCTCGTCCAGCCGATCCCACTCGGGAGATTCGGTCTCGGACATGCGGGACCAGGTGTTCGCTTCCGAGTCCCGCCACCAGTCGAGGAAGTAGGCGGCCGGCTCATCCTCTTCGAACGCCGAGGCACCGTCCGGCACCTCTCCGAAGTCCGCGATCTGCTGTCGTCGCGGTGGAATCCCCGGCGAACTGGCCTCGAACTCGAGGATGTCGGTGCGAGAGGCGACCCCCACCACTGCCGTTCCGGCCACGATCGGGGCGCCGCTCACGCGGGCCGAGGAGAGCGCCTCGATGGCCTCGCGCAGCGTCATGTGTTCCTCGAGTGTGACGACGTCGGCCGTCATGATGTCGCGGACGGTCTTCATGGTCGGGATGATCTCCGTGGAGAGCTTCGTGGGTCGGTCCTGGGTGCGCGACGTCGACCCCTCGACGGGGATCGGTCGCCTCGACCCGGAAGGTACCCCCGCCGGCGGTCCACCTCAAACGCTGGAACGCGGGCGAACGCCTCATGTCGCCCGCCGGGACGCCGGTCGACTCAGCGCACGCCCTCGAGAGCACGGAGAAAGGCGAGAACCTCGGGCTGCGCCCAGTCGGACGCGCCCCTGTGGCGCAGTACGATTCGGCCCGCGCGATCGACCACGAACGTCGTCGGGAGCACGAGGTCACCGAGTGACTCCGGCATGCGTCGGGCCTCGGTCACCAGATCCCCCGCCAGGCCCTGCCGCGCGGCGAACTCGCGCACGAGGTCCGGCTCCTCGGGCGATACGAGGAGCAGCTTCACCCCGGATCCCAGATTGTCGAGCGCCTGGCGAAGCCGTTCGAAGGTCCCGAGTTCGGCGACGCACGGAGGACACCAGGTGGCCCAGAGATTCACGACGAGAACCTCGCCGCGGTACTCGGACAGCTCCACCTCGTCGCCGGCTGCGGTCCACACGCTCCAGTCGTAGTCGAAGGCGCCCACGACCTCCATGGAATCGGGGAGCGGACTCGCCGTCGGGACCCGGGGATCCTGGGCCGCGGACGAAACCGGCATGACGAGCATCAGCGTCAGCAGTCCGCCGAGAATCGGCGAGAGTTTCGGGCGGGCCGACTTCGCCCGCAGCACCGATCCGGCTCCTGCCGGGCTCATCGGCTGCCGGCCAGCCGGAGGCCGAACACCATGCGCCGTCCCTCGATCGGGCCCCACACGTACGTGGTGTCGAAGTCGGGACCGAACGGCCGACCGGGATCGACCAGCGGGCTTCCCTGCGTGAAGTCGAAGACGTTCTTCACGCCGAGGTAGGCGGTCGCCCCACGCGGCAGGGCGACGCTCGCCTGCACGTTGTGGACGTCCCAGGTCCCGGATCGCGTCGGGCGCGTGAAGGGGACCTCGTACTCGGGGAGCCGCATCGGACCCGTCACCGAGCCCGTGTAGTCGACCGTGACGCCGCGGCCGAAGGTGTACGATGCGCTCCATACCCCCCGGAAGTCGGCGGCGAAGAATTCGTCTTCGCGGACTCCGCCCGACTCGATGTACACGTCCTGCACGGTCGCGCCCAGCGTGTAGGAGAACGGCGTGTCGCCGAAGTTCTGATTGAGGGACAGCGATACGCCCCGCGTCACCGCAGAGCCGTCCAGGTTGGCGTACACGATCTGATTCGGATCACGGTCGTAGTCCGGCACGATGCGGTTCGAGAACCGCGTGTGGAAGAGGTCGAGGTCGATCATCATCGGGCGCGTGCCGAATTCGATGATGCGGTTCGCGTTGAAGGTCACGGACCTCGAGCGCTCCGGGTCCAGTCCATCCTCGATCACGACCTCACGCGCGCCGGTGAGGGCCGCATGGTCCTCCGTGAAGAGATTCACGACACGGAATCCCGTCCCGTAGTTCAGCCGGAAGGTCGTGTTGACCTCCGGACGCCACCGGACCGCCACCCTGGGAGAGGCGATCGTGCCGTGGCGATCCTGATGATCGACGCGGGCGCCTCCGAGAAGGGTCAGGCCGGACGACAGGAGCAGCGAGTTCTCGACGAACACGCCGGGGATGAAGCGACGATCGGATGTCACCGTGGCGGGCGTATCGTCGTCGTAGTCGTCCACACGGGCGGAGGCACCGACCAGCCAGTCGTGCCGACCGTGTCGCGGAGGATCCCAGACGAGCTGCGCGAAGCCGACGTGCTGCGTGGCGAAGTATCCCTGGTCGCCGTAGAACGAGTCCTGCTCGTGCCAGGCGTACGAGGCCTCGGCACGAAGGTCCGAAACCGGCAGGTCGCTGCGCCCGAGGATCTCGACCCGGTCGGTGCGGATCGACTCGCCGTAGATCTCGCTCCCACCGCGGTGCGCCTCGGTCCAGGCCTCGGGGCCCCCGAACCGGTCTTCGTGGTAGGCCTTCACGACCACGCCGAGCCGTTCGCGTCCGTCGCTGAAGACGTTGGCCTTCCCGAACAGACTCACACGCGTGTCGATCGTGACGTCGCTGAAGCCGTCGCCGTTGTCGTCCACGAAGCGGTCGTTGTGGATCACGCTGCCGCTGAACAGCGTCTCCACCTCCCCGAAGTCGGGTGCGAGCGCCGCCCGTGCGTTCGTGCGTCCGAGATCGGAGGTCGACAGGTCGAGGGACCAGCGGGGCGCGAACCGCGTGTCCTTCGTGATGATGTTGATCACACCGCCCATCGCCTCGGTGCCGTACAGGGTCGACTGCGGTCCCTTCAGGATCTCGAGGCGCTCGACGAGGGCCGGGTCGATCCCGTTGAGACCATAGACCGAGGCGAGCGCGCCCATGATCGGCATGCCGTCGATCAGAACACCCGTGTACGGCCCCTCCATCCCGTTGATGCGGATGTTGTTGGTTCCGCACACGCCGCAGTCGACCTGCGTGAAGAGGCCGTTGATGTGCCCGAGTGACTCGGTCAGGTTGCTCGACGCATTCCGCTGGAGAAGCGCGGCCGAGACCACGTCCACCTTCACCGGCGACTCCGATACGCGCATCGCGGACATCGTCCCGCTGACCACGATCGGGTCGATGGGGACGGCGGCGACGGCGAGGGTGAGGTCGACGCGCGTCACTCGGCCGACCGTCACCTCCACCTCCCGCGTGGCCGACTCGAATCCGAGCGCGGTCGCGTTCAGGCGGTATGTGCCGGCGGGCAGCCCGGTCAGCGACCACCGTCCCTCTTCGTTCGTGACGGCTTCCGGTCCGTCGTCCACGAATACGCGGGCCCCGACCACCGGGCCGTTCACGGAGGCAACGGTTCCCACCAGTTGCTGGGACGACACGGCCGACGGAAGCGAGAGCAGGGTCAGAAGCGCTGCGAGAAGCGGAACGCGGACCCACGAGCGGGATGACGAGCCGGGGCGACGCGTCACGGGATGTGGTGACATGGGGCGAGGCCTTCGCCGAAGATGGGCGTGATATTTAGGCTACACTAAATTAGGCTGGCCTAAATATCAAGGATTTAAGGGGCGCTGATCACGCATGGCGCCCCCGGGCCGACCCCTCAATTGCACCGCTCCGGCCGCGGAACCGTGCTTCCTGGCCGAAGGAGACGGTGCGCGAGCTCCGGATCCGGTCACTCGCCACAGACCAGATGGGTCGGGAAGTGAATCGGAGAGCAGCGCACGTGAATCCCCGGGGGATCGGCGTTCGGCACCTTCCTGTCCGACCGATGAGCGCCCCTACCGGGTCCAGATCACGATGGTGCCGCACTGGGTACCGAGCCCGCTCCACATCAGCGGGGTGGACGAAGGCCGTCGGTATACCTCGATCGCTGCGATGACCGTGGGCAGGAGGTAGTCGTCCAGGCTCTGTCCGAAGTCCGCGGCGTCCAAGCGCGTCTCCCGACGCTCAGTGTCCTCGAAGTAGTCGGTGACCCGTTCGTCGACCGCGCTGATGGTGAGGACTCCGTCCACCCAGACATTCGGCAGGCAGAGGCCGAGGGGGCTGCCGTCCTCCGAGGTGAGGTTGGTGTTCGCGGGATCCCGGAACATCACCAGACCTCGATGGAATCGAACGCCCGGGATGCGCCGGAAATAGTCCGAAACGTTGGCAGCGAATTGAGCCTCGATCTCCTCCGGTGTGATGAAGTCGCCGAATCCCATCGCGGCTCGATCGAAGAACCCGCCCGTCTCGAGACGGAGCCTGCCGCGCTGCGCGGCAACACTCGGACCTTCGACCCTGACGTCCACCCCTTCCAGTTCGATCGGGGCGGCGTAGAGCCGGAGATCCAGACCGGCGGTGGAATCGGCACGGGAGACCAGGTCGCCGACCACGGTGAGATCCGTGTATCGATCCTTGTCGACATGGAGGAGGTAGACGGTTCCGCTCGGCGCGGGGATCGCGAAGTCCCCGCTCGGCCCCGATTCGGTCTGGCCGACGACCGACCGATTCAGCATGTAGAGTGTGACTGCGGCGCCCGAAACGGGCTCCCCCGATCCGGCCTCGGAGACGCGTCCACGGAGGCCCTTCTGGACCGGCTCCGTCGACTGGATCTCGACGGGCTCGGGAGCGTCGACGAACGCTGTCGCGTCGGCCCGGAGCGGGAGCTCGATCAGGGGGTCGTCCGTCAGCGTGGCGACGGTCCGCGCCCGCTCCTCGCCTGCGGCCGACAGCATTGCGATCGGCACGGACTCGGCTCCGGCGTCGATGCATACGGCCCATCGTCCCATCCAGTCGGTCACATCTCTCGCCTGCTCCCCGACACGTACCGTGACCCGACCAATCGGCTGATCGAGGCCCGGGTCCACGAGTGTCCCGTACACGACACGGGGGTCGGACACGAAGGGACAGAAGCGACCGACTTCCCCGGCCAGATCGACATCGATGGTGAGACGTGACGTGCGCCCCTCCTCGAGCACGACGGTACGTGATACCGCGCCCACGCCCAGCACATCCAGCCAGGGGTGCGAGACGCGGACCTCGAAGGTTCCGGTCGGAAGTCCGACCAGCCGATATCCTCCGTCGGCTCCCACCACGACGCGACGGTCCGTCGAGACGATTTCGAGCTCGGCTCCGGGAAGCGGTTCACCCCCGGCACCGGCCCTCACAGCACCCACGATCGTCGCTCCAACGGCGTCGGCCAGGGTCTGGCCATCGACGGTGCCGACCCGGAGCACCCGGGCCCCCTGCTCGACGAAGGAGTCGAGCACCCGGGTGATGCCGGAAGCCCGAACTCCCAGCTTCATGACCGGCATCCGAATCTGCCAGTTCCGCACGATCCACGCGCCCGTCGCCAGATTCTCGAACTCGACCTCGCCGCCGAGATGCGGAGACTCGGGATGGTCGGACGGGAGGTTCACGTACTGGAACTCGAGCGATCGCAGTTCCGACGAAGAGCGATCGAGCCAGAGCGCCCCCTCGATCTCCGGGAGCTCGCGCTCTGCGACAGGCTCGAAGAGCAGTCCTACTCGCTCGTCGTCGCTCTCGGGGTGAACGTCGAAACAGTGCGTGTCGAGAAAGGCGTCCGAGAGCAGGACGGCCGCATCGGGCGCCCAGTACTCCCACGACCCCTCCCCGTCGCCGCCACGCCGGACGTAGCCGTGGGCGAGCAGGGTGTCGGCGGGGACGCTCACGTACGGACTGCCGGCGTACGACGCCCGCCTGAGGTCCTCGTTCGCCTCCCGGACCGCGAGCGTCGACTCGTCGAGGGTCCGACGAAACTCGGAGACGTGGTAGACGAGGGTCCCGGTTCGCTCGGTCCAGGCAACGGTCTCGAGCGCAGTGCGAGCCTCGCCCCAGACCGTGGCGAGCGCCGGCCCGGCGGCACTCAGACTCCGGCAGGACTTCGACGCCGACGCCTCGATGCCGGCCAGTTGAACGACCCGCACGGACGCGAGAACATCACGCCGGACCATCCCGCTGGCCGCGATCGTGAACGGTTCGGAAGTCGCGTCGTCGAAGCCCAGGATGCGTGCCCGAAGCCGATACGTGCCGGCCACGGGCGCCTGAAGCGCGAATCTACCATCCTGGCCCGCCATCGTGCCGGCTACCTGAGCACCCGTCGTATCGACCAGTGCGACCAGTGCAAGTCCGAGGGGATTCAGCGACTCGGCCTCCCGCACGGTCCCGGTCACGACCTGGGCGGAGACCGCCGACCACGATGCTCCCACCGCCAGAAGTGCAGTCACGACCAGGAAGCACGACGACAGGCTCGACGTCGTGCGGGACCATCTTCGCTTGGACATGAGCACACCTCCGGCAACGTGTGTGGTTCACTCTAACCGAGCCACGGCGTTCTCGCTGGGAGACGAGTCTTCCGCAACGGGTCGAAACTCCCAGCGAGTGCCGAACGCCCCATGCGCGGTACATGTCACGAGTAGTGAGTCGGTGTACATGTCGGTAGCGCGTCGTCTCCCGGTATGGCGTACAAGCTTCCCCCCCCCCGAGA
>DATFJS010000012.1:0-3972 GCA_035269045.1 Longimicrobiales bacterium
GAATTCCCCGACGATGTCATCGCGCGGGGCGCCGGCGACTACGACGATTATTGCGTCCAGTGTCACGGCGCGCCCGGGCAGGACCCCGCCGAGTGGTCGCGGGGCATGCGCCCCGAGCCGCCGCACCTCACGGAAGCGGCCGCGGATTGGACGGCCGAGGAGATCCGCTGGATCGTCGAGAACGGGATCAAGATGTCCGCCATGCCGGCCTTCGGCGCCAGTCACGGGCCCGACGAGATCCTCGCGATCACCGCCTTCGTGCGCCAGCTTCCAGGGCTTGCGCCGGAAGACTACCGCCGCCTCTCGGGATCCGACCGCGGCGACGACGCGAGCCAGTGAAGAAACAGCGAGGGAAGCCCCGATGTCTTACGTCCGCTTCGGCCTGATGATCGCCACCTCCACGGTGGTCATGTTCATCCTGATGTATCTCAACACCTACGCCTGGGAGCACGTGTTCTTCTCGGAGACCCGCACCTACATGGCGATCATGATGGGCGCGACCATGGCCGTCATCATGCTCGCCTACATGCTGGGGATGTACTCGAACACGATGCTCAACGTCGCGATCTTCGCAGGCGCGGTCATCGTCTTCGCGCTGTCGCTCTGGCTCGTGCGCGCCCAGGTCACCGTCTCGGGGCCGAGCTACATGCGCGCCATGATCCCGCACCACTCGATCGCGGTCATGACCTCGGAACGCGCCCAGATCCGCGACCCGCGCGTGGCGAAGCTCGCCCACGAGATCATCGCCGCCCAGCGGAAGGAGATCGCGGAGATGCGCTACCTCATCGCCGAGGTCTCCGAGGGCAATGTCGTCGAGACGATCTACCGCGATCCGCCTGCCGAAGTCGGTTCGCTCCAGGACGCCCTTGCCAACACGCTCATTTCCACCCTCGACCTCTCTCCGGTACCCGAGGCCGAGGCGGACCAAATCCTCGACACGTCCGACCGCTGCACCTTCAACCGCAGCCCAGAGACCGACCCGATCCTCTGGACAGCCGCCGACGGCGCACAGGGCGCGATGAAGCTCAACGGCGTTCTCGTGCCGCTTGAACAAAGCGCCGACGGTGCCTTCACCGCGGGCGAGTCGGCCCTCTCGGTGCGCTCGCTGGGAGAAGATGCCGACTGGCGATCGGACGCCGAGCTCGTCTTCCGGCTCGAACAGGGGCTCTCCATCGGCTACCGGGGGTTCTGGACCTGCCCCGGCTGAAGCACCGGCACGACCGTTCGCGCAGCACCGTCGAGCGGTGTGCAAACGGAAAGGCATGAACAGAACTCAACGGCCAGTGCCACCGTGCGACCTTGATGAAGGTCAAGGTCCGTCGGGGTGACTCGCGTAGTCAAGGAAGTCGGAGGCGGCTGCGCAAGCCGCAGGAGATCTCGGAGAGATGCGTGGCGGGCATGCCATTGGATATGCGACTGGCCCACGCGAAGGTCCCTGGTCGGCTTCGGATACGAAGCTCCAATCTTCGCGGTCGTCGAGAACTGGCCGAGAGGATGACGTCGCGACTTCTCGATCGGCCCGGCATCAGAAGCGTCGACGTTCGGTCGGTGACGGGAAGCCTCATCGTCACACATTCTCCCGAGTTGACGTCCGGCGACGTCCTCCGTGTGCTGAGGGAGGAATTCGAAGCAGCGCTCGCGGGACAGGCGCCGCCCCGGCCGAGGCATGCCCCTTCGGCGCAGAGGCCACGGGACCATGCGTCGCCACCCTGGCACGCGACCGGGACCGACGAGGTCGCCAAGCACTTCGGCAGCGACGCGGGTCGCGGTCTTTCGGCGTCGGAGGCAGAGGCCCGCCGCTCACGCTTCGGCGCCAACGTCATGCCGCACGAGAAGCCGCAGTCCCGCCTTTCGGCCATGGCGAAGCAGTTCCAGAGCCTGCCGGTTGCGATGCTGGGCGCATCTTCCCTCGTGTCGCTGGCGACGGGGCGGCCCATCGAAGCCGTGGCGACCCTCACCGTGGTCGCTGCGAACGCCGTTCTCGGCTTTGTCACCGAAGGCCAGGCGGAAACCTCCATTGCGGCTCTCATGGGGAGTTCCGATCAGGCTGTCTCCGTCGTCCGGGATGGAGCGGAACAACAGGTCCGCGCGGCCGATCTCGTACCGGGCGACCTCCTCGTCGTGGGTTCCGGGTCGCAGGTCATGGCCGACGCGAGGCTCGTCGAGGGGAACGGCGTGCGGGTCGATCAGTCGGCGCTGACGGGCGAGACGCAGCCCGTGAGGAAAGATCCGGCGGTCGAGCCGGACGCCGAGGCCCCGATCGGCGAGCGTCCGACGATGCTCCACAGCGGAACGCTCATCACCCAGGGTATCGGCCGAGCGATAGTGGTCGGCACCGGACCCGAAACCGAAGCCGCGCGCATCGCGATTGCGAGCCAGACGGGCACGCGCCCTCAAGCACCGGTGGAGATCGAGCTCGAACATCTCGGTCGCGTCCTTTCGGCCGGATCGCTTGCGGCCTGCGGCGTCTTCGTCTGCGTCGGTCTCGCGCGCGGATACAGTTTCGCCGAAATCGCGCAGGACGCCATCGCGCTGGCGGTTGCAGCCGTTCCCGAAGGACTGCCGGTAGTGGCGACGACGACCATGGCGCTCGCCCTCCGGCGGATGCAGCGGAAAGGCATCCTTATCCGCCACATGAAGGCGGTGGAGGGCCTCGGCGCGCTCCACACACTCTGCCTCGACAAGACCGGGACCCTGACACAGAACCGCATGTCCGTGGTCGCCGCGCTCGTCGGCCGCGAGGAGGTCGCGTTGAGCGACACGGCGAAGATCATGCCCTTGGCAGAGGCCGCGGCGCTCAACTGCGACATCGACCGCGAGGGCGAGGTCGCGATGGCGGGCTCACCGACCGAGCAGGCCCTGATCGGCTTCGCCGTCGACCTCGGCGTCGACGTCTTCTCCCTCAGAGACGCGCACCCGCGCCTCGAGACACTCGCGCGCGAAATCGACAGGCCCTGGATGGCCACCGTGCATCGCGGGACGCGGCCAAGAACGGTGGTCAAGGGCGCACCCGAAGTCGTCTTGCGGATGTGCAGCCGGATCCTCGAGGACGACCGAACCCGCCCGATGTCGGCGAGGGACCGCGAGCGGATAATGGCCCTGAACGACGCCCTCGCGGCCCGCCCGGCGCGCGTTCTGGGCGTCGCACGGTCCGGTCGCGCTCCCAACAGCGACGGTCCCGAGGGTCTGACGTGGCTCGGCTCCCTCGCCATGGCCGACCCGATCAGACCCGGCGCGCGCGACTTCGTCGAGCGGATGCACGGGGCGGGCATCGAAACGGTCATGATCACCGGCGACCAGTCGGCGACCGCCGTCTCCATCGCACGCGAACTCGGTATCGGCCGCGACGGCACGGTATCGGTGATGGACTCCACCGAAGTCTCCCGCCTCGACCCGTCGCTGCTCGCGGCCCTCGTCCGCCGCACGGACGTCTTCGCCCGCGTGAGCGCCCACCAGAAGCTCGCGCTCGTCAAGGCGTTGCAGGCCAGCGGGCGGGTGGTCGGGATGACCGGAGACGGGATCAACGACGCCCCTGCCCTCAAGGCCGCCGACATCGGGATCGCGATGGGCGAAAGCGGGACGAACCTCGCGCGTGACGTCGCGAACGTGGTCGTCCGTGACGACCGCCTCGAGACGCTGGCCGATGCGGTGGCAGAGGGCCGTGCCGTCCACCGGAACATCCGCCGGTCTCTGGGTTTCCTGATCACGACGAACCTCTCCGAGATCGTGGTGGAGATCGCCGAGGCGCTCCACGGGAAGGGGGAGGTCGAGACGCCGATGGAACTCCTCTGGATCAACCTCGTCACCGACGTGCTGCCGGGCCTCGGCATCGCCATGGCGGCCCCGGACGGCGACGCGATGTCCAAGCCGCCCAGGGATCCCGATGAACCGATCATGCGGCCCTCCGATTACCGGCGGATGGCGGTCGATGGAGGCACAATTTCGGCGGCGGCGCTCGTGCCCCACTTCATC
>DATFJS010000013.1:0-7671 GCA_035269045.1 Longimicrobiales bacterium
TCACGACACGCTTGAGCCGAGAGAGTATTACGTGAAGATGCCGGATCGGCTCTTCGAGCGTACCTGCCTCGTCGTCGATCCGATGCTGGCGACCGGTGGCTCTGCCGACGCGACGCTCACGCTCCTGCGGCGACGGGGCGCGACGGACCTCCGGTTCCTCTGCCTCGTGGCGGCGCCCGAGGGTGTCGATCGGCTGCGAACGGCCCACCCCGACGTGCGCATCTGGACGGCTGCGCTCGATCGTCAGCTGAACGAGGTGGGGTACATCCTGCCCGGTCTGGGTGACGCGGGCGATCGACTGTTCGGCACCATCGTGTCCGAAGGGCTCACTCCCGAGGACTGACCACGCGGTTCGGGGACTCCGAGTGCGCACGGCGAACCCGCCGCCACGTCTCGGGCATGAGCAGCAGAAGCACCGTGTAGATCTCGAGCCGTCCGACCAGCATCAGGAAGGTGAGGAGACCGAGAGCGGGGGACCCGAGGCCGCCGTAGTTCTCCACCGGACCCACCGCGCCCCAGCCTGGACCGATGTTTCCTATGCTCGCGATGCTGGCGCCGATGGCCGACAGGAGGTCGAGGCCCAGGAAGGCGAGCGCCGTCGTGCCCGCCATGGCGAGCAGAAGGTAGAGCACGAAGAAGCCGATCACGTTGGCCAGGACGTCTTCCTTCACAACGTGCCGGCCGATGCGCGCCAGCAGCACCGCCTTGGGATGGAGGTGTTTCCGCAGTTCCATCCATGTCTGCTTCAGGATGAGCAGCACGCGGATGGTCTTCACGCCGCCGGAGGTCGAGCCCGCCATCCCCCCGACGAAGAAAAGCGCGAACAGCAGGACCTGGGACGCAGGCACCCAGAGTGCGTAGTCCTGAGAGACGAATCCGGTCGTCGTGACGATCGAGACGACCTGGAAGAACCCTCCGCGCAGGGTCTCCTCCACTCCCGCGGCGGCACCCGCCCCGGACCCGGCGACGAGATTCACCGTGGTGACCCCGAAGCCGACCACGAGCACGAGCAGCGTGAAGAAGCGCCACTCCACGTCCCGATGGTACTCGAACCTCCCGGCCGCGGCCCGGAAGTGCAGGGCGAAGTTGATCCCCGCGAGGTACATGAAGGCGATCGTCACCCACTGGATGTAGGGACTCGTGAAGGCCGCCATGCTCGCGTTGCGGGTGGAGAACCCCCCCGTCGACAGCGTGGTGAAGGCGTGCGTCACGGCGTCGAAGAGGTCCATGCCGCCGAGGAGATAGAGCAGTGTCTGAACGACGGTCAGCCCGAAATACACGGCCCACAGCAGCTTGGCCGTCTGCGTGACTCGCGGACGCAGACGCTCCGGAGTCGGGCCGGGTACCTCGGCACGGAACAGCTGCATCCCGCCCACGCCGAGGAAGGGGAGGATCGCGATGGCGAGCACGATGATTCCCATGCCGCCCAGCCACTGCGTGAAGGACCGCCAGAAGAGAACGCCGTGGGGCAGCGCCTCGATGTCCGTCACGACGCTCGCGCCGGTCGTCGTGAAGCCCGACATCGACTCGAAGACGGCCGGGACGAGACCCGGGATCGAGCCGGTCAACAGATAGGGGAGGGCCCCGAAGAGGGCGATCGCCGCCCAGGCGAAGGCGACGATCCCGTAGCCCTCGCAGATGTTGAGGTCGCCGTCGAAGCGTGTCGTCCGATACGCCGTGAGCCCCGCCCCGAGCGTCAGCCCCGCGGACAGCAGCAGCGCGGGCCCGTCGCCGTCGCCGAAGACGAATCCGATGCCCGCCGGAAGCAGCATCGAGATTCCCACGAACACGAGGAGGAGTCCGACGACGTTGGCGATGCGCTGGAGATGCATCCGCTCAGCCGCCGAAGAGTCTCTCGATGTCCGCGATCGCCGAGGGCAGGGCGAACACGATGACCTCGTCCCCCGGCTGGATCCGATCCGTGCCACGGGGGATCACGATCTCCTCACCGCGCAGGATGGTGCCGATGAGTGCGCCTTCGGGGAGGGCGAGGTCGACGAGGCGCGCGCCCGCCACCGCGCACGACTCGGACACCTTGAACTCGATCGCCTCCGCCTCGATGCCCTTGAGTGCGGCCACCGTCATCACCCGGCCTCGGCGCACATAGCGAAGGATCGCGTTCACCGTCGACATCCGGGGGGAGACGGCGGCGTCGATGCCGACCTTCGGCACCAGCGGCAGGTACTCGAACTTGTGGACCAGGCTGACGACCTTCCGCGCTCCGACCGTCTTGGCGAGCAGCGAGGAGAGCATGTTCGTCTCGTCGTGTCCGGTGGCGGCCACGAATCCGTCGATGCCGGCCACGCCTTCCATTTCGAGCAGTTCGAGGTCGGTCGCGTCGGCGTGGAGCACCAGCGACTTCGGCAGGGCCTCGGCCAGCTCGAGGCATCGGCGGCGGTCGTTGTCCAGAATCGTGCACTCGATTCCGTGCTGCTCGAGGAGCTGGGCCAGGTACTCTCCCTCGGTGCTGCCGCCCGCGATCATCACCCGACGCAGCGTGAAGCCGCTGTAGCCCGCGAGGCGGGGGATTTCCCGAACCTCATCCGAGGGCGCGATGACGTAGATCTGGTCGCCCGGCTCGATCCGGTCGCGGCCGCGCGGGATGATGGTGCGGCCGTCCCGGACGATCGCCACGGTCACGTAGTGGGAGTCCTCGAGCTCGGCTGCGATGCGGGCCAGCGTCTTGCCGGCGACGGGCGCGCCTTCCTTCACCCGCACGCCCAGCAGCTGCACCCTGCCGTCGGCGAAGTGGGCGACGTCGGTGGCGGCCGCGCTCTGCAGGAGCTGGAAGGTCTCCCACGCGCACTCGCGCTCGGGGTTGATCATCAGGTCGATGCCCATCTGCTCGCCGCTGAGCACGGAGTCGCGCCGGTAGTACTCGGGGGTGGAGATCCGGGCGATCGTGTACTGGATGCCCATGCGGCTGGCGGCGAGGCAGGAGATCACGTTGACCTCGTCCTGGCTCGTCACCGCGAGCATCACCTTCGCGCCCTTCGCGCCGGCCTGCTCCAGAATGGGTATGGACGCCCCGTTCCCGACGATCGTGAGAACGTCGAGTTGCTGGGAGGCGAACTCCGCCCGATCGGGATCGGACTCGATCAGGATGACGTCCTGACCTTCCTCGGAGAGACGCTCCGCGAGATGGAAGCCCACCTCTCCGGCGCCGACGATGAGTACTTTCATGGCGTGGAAAGGTAGCGTAGCGGTGGCTCCGGCGGGTACCGCGGGCGCTTGACCCGGAGTGACGGGGGTGGTGAGCTTCCGGCGTCCGGTCCCGCGCGACGGGGCCCAGTGAACTCCAGCCCCACCTGGTCATGGCTCGCATCACGCCCTCCCCGCTCGTCCCGGCGCTCGCCCCGACGCTCGTCCTGGCGCTCGCGTTCGTGCTGATGATCCCCGCGTCGGGTGTTTCCGCCCAGGACGCACGTCTTCCCATCGACACGACCGTCGTCACGGAGCACTCCATCGATATTCGGGGCGAGACCGTCCCGTATCGGGCCACGGTCGGCACCCAGCCCGTGTTCGACGAGACCGGGGAGCCGATCGCGTCGCTGCTCTTCACCTTCTACGAGCGGACCGACGTCGACGACCGGACGAACCGCCCGCTGGTCATCTCCTTCAATGGAGGGCCGGGGTCCGCCTCCATCTGGATGCACATCGGCTACACGGGCCCCAAGCAGCTCATGATCGACGACGAGGGCTACCCGGTGCAGCCGTTCGGCGTACGGGACAACCCGCACTCGATCCTGGACGTGGCGGACATCGTGTTCGTGAACCCGGTGAACGTCGGGCTCTCGCGGATCGTCGGCGACGCCGACCGCCGCCAGTTCTTCGGCGTGAACGAGGACATCGGCTACCTGGCCGACTGGATCGACGTGTTCGTCACGCGTCACGACCGGTGGCTGTCCCCGAAGTTCCTGATCGGCGAGAGCTACGGCACGACGCGTGTCAGCGGGCTGGCCGCCGAGCTGCAGGGCGATCAGTGGATGTACCTGAACGGCGTGATCCTGGTGTCGCCGACGGGACTCGGCGTGCCGCGCGAGGGTCCGGCGGGAGACGCACTCGCGCTGCCCAACTATACCGCCACGGCGTGGTACCACGACCAGCTCGAGCCCTCCCTTCAGAACCGCGACCTCGAGGCGATCCTTCCCGAGGTGGAGGCGTGGACGATCGACACGCTGCTTCCGGCGCTCGCGAAGGGTGGCTCGCTTCCGGATGCGGAGCGGCAGGCGATCGCGGAGGAGTTCGCCCGCTGGTCCGGGACCTCGGCGCAGTGGGTCCTGAACCACAACCTCCGCCCGAACGTGGGCGAGTTCCGGAAGGAGCTGATGCGCGACGAGGGAATGACCGTCGGCCGTCTGGATGCGCGCTACAAGGGCTACGATCGCGAGAACGCGGGCGAGTCGTACGACTACGACCCGGCGCTGTCGGCCTGGAATCACGCGTTCGCCCCGGCCATGAACGACTACCTCCGGAACGACCTGGGCTTCGAGACGGACCTTCAGTACTGGCTCTTCGGCCCGGTGAACCCGTGGAACCGGAGTGGCGACAACACGGGGGAGGACCTGCGGCAGGCGATGCACGAGAATCCGTACCTCCACCTCTTCGTGCAGGCCGGCTACTACGACGGTGGGACGGACTACTTCAGCGCGAAGTACACGATGTGGAATCTCGATCCGCGGGGCCTGCTTCAGGACCGGATGCGGTTCGCGGCCTACCGGAGCGGGCACATGATGTACCTCCGCGCCGACGACCTGGTCACGTCGAACCAGGACATCCGGGACTTCATCGCCTGGTCGCTCGAGGCGACCGAGGGGTCGGCGGGCTACGGGATCGGGAACTGACATCGAGGCCCGACCCGGCCCCCGCGGCGTAGCCTTCCGTGGGCCGGGGCGGTGTCCGATTCGCCCCGTGGGGAAAATCCCCACGGAAATCGCGTCCTGACCCCTACGGCGCCGGGGCTTCCAGCGTGGGAGACTTAGTCGGGCCATACGACGTGTGGCCTCCGACATAACGCCACCCTGTTCCTCTGCGCTGGAGGGAACGGCCCATGGCCCTGAAGCTGGATACCGTCGGCCCCGCGGATGCGGGGCCCGACGCGCCCGATGCAACACGCAGGATTCGTACGCGCGACCACTCCGTCGAGATCGTCTCGGACTCCGGGGAGGGGGCGCAGAAATGCGGCCAGATCTTCGGAGCCGTGTCCGCCAAGATGGGCAACGGCGTCTGGACGGTGGAGATCATCCCCGCGGAGGTCGAACCTCCGCCCCGCTCCATCGCCGGCGCCTCGGGTATCCGGATCCGCCTCGGCGCGGGTCCGGTCACCAACTGGGGCGACGAGACGGATCTCGTCGTCGCCTTCAACGAGCAGGTCCTCCTCGGCCGCCATCGTCTCGGGTCTCTCCGGGACGGGGCGGTCGTTCTGCTCGAGGAGATGTGGGCGGACCACCCGGACGATGCGATCCGGGCGCAGTGGGAAGCCGCGCTCGAAGAACTGACCGGCGCGGGCTACGAGATCATCCTCGTCCCGATGGAGGAGCAGTGCCTCACCGTCGTCGACAACGCCCGGCGCGGAAAGAACATGTTCGCGCTGGGGATGCTCTGCCGGATCTTCTCGCGTGATCTCGACCGGACGAAGGAGCAGATCGCCGGCGTCTTCCGGAAGAAGAGCGACGAGATCATTCGCCGGAACCACGAGCTCCTCGACCTCGGCTGGGCCTGGGCACGCGATCACCTCGACCTCCAGGTCGACGTCCCGCTGATGGAGTCCGACCAGGACATGGTCGTGATGAACGGGAACGAGGCGATCGCGCTGGGTGCCGTCGCGAGCGGCATGGAACTCGCCGCGATGTACCCGATCACGCCGGCCACCTCGGTGTCCCACTCTCTGGGTGAGATCTTTCAGCGGTTCGGGGGCATCCTGCATCAGGCCGAGGACGAGATCGCCGCGGCCGGCGTCGCGATCGGTGCTTCGTACGCGGGGCGGTGCGCCTTCACCATCACATCCGGACCGGGACTCGCGCTGAAGACCGAGTTCCTCGGGCTGGCGGTGATGACGGAGACGCCGCTGGTTCTGGTGGACGTGCAGCGGGGTGGGCCCAGTACCGGCCTGCCGACCAAGGTCGAACAGTCGGATCTCCTTGCGGCGCTCTGGGGCCAGCCCGGCGACGCGCCGAAGATCGTGATCGCGCCGGCCACCATCGAGGAGTGCTTCCACTCCATGATCACGGCGCGGCGCCTGGCGGAGCTCTTCCGCGCCGTCGTGATCGTGCTCTCGGACGCGAACCTCGCGACCGGGGTGGCGCCCTTCCCGAGGCCCGTGCCGAACACCTCCTGGTTCTCGGCGCCACCCGATCAGTCTCCGGTTCCCGAGGGCGGACGTCCCTACGACTGGGACGAGACGACGGGACGGTCCGACCGGTTCATCCCCGGACGCCCCGGGGGCATGCACACCGTGACCGGTCTGGCGCACGACGAGGGGTCGAAGGTGGCCTACGACTCGGCCATCAATCAGCGTTCCTCGGCGATGCGGGCGCGGAAGATCGCGGCGCTCGCGAGCACCCTGCAGCCACCGCCGATTCACGGCGACGACACCGGAGACCTCCTCCTGGTCGGGTGGGGCAGCACGCAGGGGGCGATCGAGGAGGCGGTGGATCGCTGTCGCGAGCAGGGGCTCGCGGTGTCGAGCACCCATCTCACCTTCCTGTCTCCGCTCCAGCCGGGGCTCAAGGAGATGTTCTCCCGCTTCGACCGCGTGATGACGGTCGAGATCAACTACTCGGACGCGCCGGACGCGCCGTTCGTGACCGAGGAGAATCGGCGGCGAGGTCAGCTCGCCATGGTGCTGCGGTCCGCCACGCTCGTCGATATCGACTGCTGGACGCGGGTGCTCGGTGAGCCGCTCCGGCCCGGTGCGATCGAGCGCGCGATCCACGAACGCCTCGACCTTCCGACCCCCTCCGATGGAGACGGACGATGAGCTGCTCCCTCTTCCAGATCGCCGAACTCGACGAGGAACGGCACTTCGAGCTGGGTGACTACCAGGGACCCGTCGCCCGGTGGTGCTCCGGCTGCGGAGACCACTCGGTGCTCACCTCCGTCCAGCGCGTGCTGGCCGAGGCGAACGCCATCCCGGAGGACACGGTCTTCGTGTCCGGCATCGGCTGCTCGTCGCGATTCCCCCACTACCTGCGCACGTACGGGTTCCACGGGATCCACGGGCGGGCGCTCCCGCTGTCGACCGGCGTGAAACTGGCCCGCCCCGACCTCGACGTCTGGGTCGTCATGGGGGACGGAGACTGCATCTCGATCGGCGCGGGCCACTGGATTCACGCGATCCGATACAACGTCGACATGACGGCGCTCATGCTCGACAACAACATCTACGGGCTCACCAAGAAGCAGACCTCGCCGACGACGCCGCAGGGCTACAGCTCGAACACGCAGCCGTACGGGTCGTTTCTGCCGCCGATGAATCCGCTCGAGGCGACGCTGGGCGTGACGAACGCATCGTTCGTCGCCCAGACCGCCGAGTGGCTGCCTGCGCACCTGTTCGCGACGCTCAAGGCCGCGCATGCCCACCGCGGATTCTCCTGGGTGCGGATCCTGCAGCGCTGTCCCCACTTCACGGCCGACATCTTCGGCGACGTGGTGAAGGACCCGGGGCGTGTC
>DATFJS010000014.1:0-3632 GCA_035269045.1 Longimicrobiales bacterium
GCCCGCTGCTCTCGGGGCTCCTGGATTCGGCGATCCACACGAAGACGCGCAGGGACGACCGTTCGCCCTTCCTGAAGCGGTGGTTCCACGATCTGCTGACCCGGAACGCGACCCGGATCGCCGACGTCGACGACGTGGGCACCTCCGAGCAGACCGATCTCGAGGAGTTGAGATCGCTCTATGCCTCGTACCGTCTCGACCAGGTTTGCCACTTCATCCAGCTGGTCCACCCCGACGACTTCGAGGTCGCGGTCGGACGGGTGATCGACGACATCGAGGGCATCGACTTCGCCGCCGGGGACAAGCACCAGCTGGCCATGCTCGTCGTCGACTTCATCGAGCGGCGCCTGCCGCTCCCCGACTTCCAGACGTGGGCCCGCGACTACGTGGCGAACGAGGCGGAATACCGCCGGTACACCCACGCTCTGCACCGCGAGGGCATCCTGCCCTGACGCGCGGCTCCGCCCTCGTCCGCCGGGGGCTTCTCCGCGGGCTTCTCCGCGAGTCCGGGCGCGGCCGGCTGCATCACGCGACGAGATACCCCGAGGCGAGCGCCTCGAACTCCTGCACCGACCCGGCGGCCCATGCCCCGTCCCGGCCGAGCTCGTCCGCCAGGATCTCGCCCACCCGCGGTGCGGCCCTGATCGCCGCCCTCGCGTCGAGCAGCAGGGCGCGGGTGCGCCGCGAAAGCACGTCCTCCACGGTGCGCGCCATCTCCTCCCGGATCGCCCAGCGTACCTCCGCCTCGATGTAGGGCAGCGCCGCATCGAGCGGCAGGTCGCCGTCCGGGACCTCCTCGGCGAGCCCCTCGATCAGCAGGGCGTCCGTGCCGTACACGGACAGGTGGCCGAAGCGCTCGGAATGGGCGTGGGCACCGTGGATCTGCAGGTCGCGCGTGGTGCACTCCCGCGGCTCCAGCTCCGCAAGGACGGCGGCGTGATCGACCGTGTCCTCCGCCATCTTCCGGTAGGTGGTCCACTTCCCGCCCGTGATCGTGACGAGGCCCGACCGGGACACCTGGAGGGTGTGGTCGCGGGACAGCGCGGCCGTGTCCTCGTCGTCCCCCGCTCCCACCAGCGGACGGAGGCCGGCGAACGCCGACAGGACGTCGTCGACGCCCGGGTCCTCCTCGAGGTACCGCGCCGCGTGACGCAGGACGTACTCGACCTCCTCCCGCAACGGCCGAGGCTCGATGTCGGGCGTGTCCACCGGCGTATCGGTGGTCCCGACGAGCACCTTTCCGTGCCACGGGACGGCGAAGAGCACGCGCCCGTCGTCCGTGTGCGGCACCATGATCGCGGACTCCCCGGGGTGGAAGCGACGGTCCAGCACGATGTGGATTCCCTGGCTCGGGCGGATCATCGGAGACGCATCCGCACGGTCCATGCGACGAACCGAATCCGTGAACACGCCGGTGGCGTTCACCACGGACCGGGCGCGTATCGCCCGCGGCTCGTCCGTCTCCAGATCCCGGACCTCGACCCCCCGCACGAATCCCCCACCGTCGTGGATCAGGCCCTCGACCGGCGCGTGGTTGAGCAGCACGGCCCCCTGCTGCGCGGCCGTCATCGCCAGGTGGACGAGAAGGCGCGCGTCGTCGAACTGGCCGTCGTGATAGACGACACCACCCCGCAGGCCGTCCCGTTCGATCGTGGGGAGGCGCTCGACGGTCTCGTCGAAGCCCAGCAACTCCGATCCGCCGAAGCCGTAGCGACCGGCGAGGGCATCGTAGACCTTGAGCCCGATGCCGTAGAAGGGCGCCTCCCACCAGTCGTAGTTCGGCACCACGAATGGAAGTTCGTGCACCAGATGAGGTGCGTTCCGGCGAAGGATCCCCCGCTCCCGCAGTGCCTCCATCACCAGGGGGATGTTCCCCTGCCGGAGGTATCGGACTCCGCCGTGCACGAGCTTCGTGCTCCGGGACGACGTCCCCTTGCCGAAGTCGTGCGACTCGAAGAGCGCCACGTCGTAGCCTCGCGCCGCGGCGTCCAGGGCGACCCCGACCCCGGTCGCACCCCCGCCGACGACGACGATGTCCCATGGATCCGTGCGTTCGTCGAGGCGAGCCAGCATGTCTTCACGATTCATCATTTCGGGGGCTCCGGGGTTGGTAGTGGTGGGTCCCAAGACACGTCGACGCGCATGCGTTGACGGGATCGGAGACCCTTTCTTATCTTAAAGAGCTTTTCTACGACGATCTTCAAGCCGCACGGGTGATCTTTTTGGAAGTCAAGGTTCAAGACAACGAAAGCCTCGAGAGGGCGCTGCGTCGCTTCAAGCGGAAGGTGCAGCGGTCCGGTCTCTACTCCGAACTTCGCAAGCGTCGCTTCTACGAGAAGCCGAGCGCACAGCGGAAGCGGAAGAAGGAGGCGGCGGTTCGCCGTGAGCGTCGTCGTCAGCGCCGGAACACCCGCCGCTGAGTCCGACCGGCCCCGTTTCCGACGGGGTCCTTGAAGACGAGAGGGCCCTCGACTCCGGTCGGGGGCCCTCTTCGTCGTTTCTGCGAGCCGCCACCGTAGGCCACCCCTCGCTCGGGGTCACACGGGAATCGGTACCGGCTCGTCCCCCGAGTAGTCGTAGAATCCGCGACCGCTCTTCCGCCCGTACCTGCCCATCGACACCATCCGTCGGAGAAGTGGCGGCGGTGCGTAGCGCTGCTCCCGATACTCGTCGAACATGATCTCCGCGATCCGCAGGATCGTGTCGTTCCCGACGAAGTCGCCCAGGGTGAAGGGCCCCATCGGGTGCCCGCATCCCAGAACCATGCCGGTGTCGATGTCCTCGATGGACGCGACGCCGCGTTCCAGCTGCCGGACGGCGTCCAGCATGTAGGGTACCAGCAACAGGTTCACCACGAAGCCCGAGTTGTCCTTCGCTGCGATCGGCTCCCTGCCGACGGATCGGGCGAAGTCGAAGACGGTGGCGAAGGTCTCGTCGGAGGTCGCGATCGTGCGGACCACCTCGACGAGCTTCATCACCGGCACCGGATTGAAGAAGTGCAGGCCGATCACGCGATCCGGGCGATCGGTGGCAGCGGCCATGTCCGTGATCGTCAGGGAACTGGTGTTCGAGGCGAAGATCGCATGGTCGGCGCAGATCTCGTCGAGCGTACCGAACAACTCGTTCTTTGCCTCGAGATCCTCGATGATGGCCTCGATGACGAGGTCGCGGTCGGCGAGCGCCTCGAGCTTCGTGGTGAAGGCGATCCGGTCGAGCGCCCCGTCCCGCTCTTCAGCGGTGAGCTTCTCCTTCTCCACCGCCCGATCCATGGACGCCTCGATCCTGGCCCGCCCTCGATCCGCCGACGGCTCGTCGATCTCCCGGACCACCACGTCGAACCCGGCCTTCGCCGCCACTTCGGCGATGCCGCTTCCCATCAGTCCGGCCCCGACGATCCCCACCTTCTCGATCTTCACGTCCAACTCCTCGAATCGGTCTCGTTGTGATGATGCGTGCGCAGATCTGCCGTGACCGGGCCCTCCGCCGTCACGTCGCGTCGTAGTCGTCGTCCGACATGAAGTCCGCGAGCGACGGATCCTCGGTCTCCAGCAGGCGTCGTGCGCCGTGGAAACGCCGCTCGATCCACTTTCGCCACGCCGGTGGGGGCGGCTCGGGCTGCCCTCCGGCCTCGA
>DATFJS010000015.1:0-2826 GCA_035269045.1 Longimicrobiales bacterium
GCGTGAAGTCGCCGATCGGCTCGAGGAGGCCGGCTTCCGCGTGGAGCAGCGCCTCGCCGAAGAGAGGTCCGAGGAACTCCCCCCCCTCATCGAGGGCGTCTACCTGACGGTGGGTCAGCGCGCCGCGAGTCGCGGCCCCACGGGCGCAAGCGGACTCACCGCCGCCCAGACGAACATCGCCGCGGTCCAGTTCAAGCTTCTGGAGGCGGAACAACGCGAGATCTCCGCCTCCCGTTTCGAGGAACTGTGGCGGGAGGAGGTCGGCCGGATCACGGGCGTCCGATCGCTCACCTTTGCGTCGAGCATCGTCGGGGGAGATCCGGGCATCCAGGTCGAACTCTCCCACCCGAACGACGAACGTCTCTCCGAACTCGGCGACGACGTGCTCGAGTCCCTGCGCGAGTTCGAGGGGGTCTTCGATATCCGATCGGACGAGTCGACCGGGCTCCGTGAGATTCAGCTCCAGCTGAAGCCCGCGGCACGCACGCTCGGGCTCACGCTCGACGACGTCGCCCGACAGGTGCGGTCCGCCTTCTTCGGCGACGAGGCGCTTCGGATTCAGCGTGGACGCGAAGACGTCCGCGTGTACGTTCGGCTTCCGGAACGGGAGCGGGACGCGATCGCCGACGTCCAGTCCTACCGAATCCGCACGGCGAGCGGGGGAGAGGTACCCCTCGCTCAGGTGGCCGAGGTGTCCTTCGGGACGTCGCCCACCTCCATCCAGCGCCGGGACGGGCGCCGTGTTCTGACCGTCACCGCACGGGTGGATTCGGACGTCACGAGCGCGGGGGACGTGAACGAGGCCCTGGAGGCCGGTATCCTCTCGGAGCTCATCCGGCAGAATTCTCAGCTCATGTACGAGTTCGGGGGGAGTACCGAGCAGCAGGGTGAGACGTCGGGCGCGATAGGCACCGGTCTTCTGCTGGCGCTCCTGACGATCTACGCGCTTCTGGCCATCCCCTTCGGCTCCTACGTCCAGCCGCTCGTGATCATGGCGGCGATTCCCTTCGGGGTCGTCGGAGCACTCCTCGGGCATCTGGTGCTGGGCATCTCCGTCGGCCTGCTTTCGGTGTTCGGGATCGTCGGCCTCTCCGGCGTCGTCGTGAACGACTCCCTCGTCATGATCGACTTCGTGAACGAGAACCGACGGAACGGACTCGGGATCCACGAGTCCGTGATCGATGCCGCGAAGAGTCGGTTCCGGCCCATCATCCTCACCTCGCTGACCACCTTCCTGGGCGTGGCGCCGATCACCTTCGAGCAGAGCCTCCAGGCGCAGTTCCTGATTCCGATGGCGGCGGCACTCGCCTTCGGAATCGTGTTCGCGACCCTGGTCCTGATGCTCGTCGTGCCCGCGCTCGCGACGGTGCAGATGGAAGCTCAGGAGTGGCTGCGAGGTGGGAACGTGCCGCGTGAAGCGATCCCCGAGACGGTCGGCGCGGGAGACTGACGCGTCGGACCCGTGTTCCTCCCCGGCATCTCCGACGCCGTACTCGGATGCAGCGCCCCAACACGTTTCTCAGTAACACCTTACGGACTCCGTTCCCGGAACGATCATCCGGCTCGGGCGTATTTCCTTTATGAGCGCTGAACCGGTGACGCATTCGCTGTCACCACTCGCTTCGAGAAAGGAGAACAGACGAATGGCATATTCGGATTCAACATCGCACGATGTGCAGAATCGAAAGGTCGCGTTCCTCGCCACACACGGGTTCGAGTACTCGGAACTCGCCGATCCGCTCGATGCGTTGAACGAGGCGGGAGCCGACACGACGGTCGTGTCGCTTTCCGAATCGGATTCGACGATCAGGGGCTGGTCGAAGGGTGACTGGGCCGATTCGATCGACGTGGACGCGACGCTGGACGAGGTATCCGCAGACGACTTCGAGGCGCTGGTCATTCCGGGGGGCGTGATGAATCCGGATCGCCTTCGCCAGTTCGACGAAGCCGTCTCCTTCGTCCGTGATTTCTTCGCGGACGGGAAGCCCGTCGCAGCGATCTGCCACGGTCCGTGGCTCATCGTCGAGGCGGGTGCGGCCGACAATCGCAGGATGACCTCGTGGCCCGGCATCAAGACGGATCTGAAGAACGCTGGCGCCCACTGGGTCGATGAAGAGGTCGTCGTCGATCAGGGTCTGGTGACGAGCCGGAGTCCTGACGACATGGACGCCTTCATCTACAAGACCCTCGAAGAGATCTCCGAGGGTCGCCACGCGGGTCAGCACGCCTGACCACGCGGACCCGCGCAGAAGTTGATCTTTCGACTTCCGATGGGAGGTACAGATATGAAGCAACGAATGAAGCAGTTACTGGCCGTACCGCTCGTGGCACTGGTTGCCGCAGCATGCTCCGGCAATGTCGACGTCGAGCCCGGCCCGCAGCCTGACGAGGGTGTCGTGACCGTCCGGGTCGAGAACAACGTCGCGCCGCCCACGGTGATCACGGCGGAAGCACATCAGGCTCGGTCGAACCTGCGCACGACGCTCGGTTCCGTCGCGCCGATGGAAACCGACACGTTCATGTACAATCCACAGGGCCTTCGGACCGGAGAGTTCCATCTGGTCGCAACCGCGACGGATGGCACCGAGTATCGGTCCAATCCCTTCACGCTCGTGGACGCAGAGGTCGTCGAGTGGGACCTGGCGACGAACACGGTGACGGTCACCGCGATGAACTGACCAGCGACACGCTGATCAGTGTCACCAGGTGAGGTGTGACACCACCTGGCGGACGAAACGCCCACCGCCCCCTCGGGGACGGTGGGCG
The DNA here is from genome assembly GCA_035269045.1 of Longimicrobiales bacterium. Taxonomy (GTDB): domain Bacteria; phylum Gemmatimonadota; class Gemmatimonadetes; order Longimicrobiales; family Gaopeijiaceae; genus Gaopeijia. The sequence goes on from DATFJS010000015.1 coordinate 2,767, forward strand.
TTCGTGTATCCGGGGTGCTCGGTCCAGACGGGCGTCGCCGCTCCCCGGAAGGCCGCGCAC
>DATFJS010000016.1:0-5502 GCA_035269045.1 Longimicrobiales bacterium
ACCCCGTGAAGATTCGGGGGGCGAACTCGCGGAGATGACGTTGCTTCTCCGTCTGCGGCACGCCGTCGATCATCCACGATGGGGCGGGTGCCCCGCTGAGGTGGTGATCGAAGAACTGCCGGAGCCGGTACTGGAAGTCGATCCGGTTCTCGAGCCTGGACAGTCCGTGGCCCTCGTCGGGATAGCTGAGCCAGATGATCGGCTTCCCGAGAAAGCGGAGCGCGTTGTACCACTCCAGACCCTGCTCCCAGTTCACCGTCGGATCGTCCTCTCCGTGCAGGTACAGCACGGGCGTGTCCATGTCCTCGACGCCCGAGATGGGTGACTGCTCCCAGTAGAGGTCGAAGTCGTCGTACGGATTCGTGGCGTACCGGCCCTGCCCGTAGATGTCGTAGCGGTGGTTGTTCTGCCCGCTGCCCACGAAGAGCTGGTTGAATTCGCTCACCAGATTGATTGGCGCGGCGCCGTGCGCGACCGCCGCGAACATGTCCGAGCGGGTCGCGATGTACGCTCCGCCGCCGCCCGAGTAGGAGTGCCCACTGAGTCCGATCGCGTCCGGATCGGCGTAGCCCATGTCGATCACGGCCCGCGTAGCCGCCTCGACGGCCTCCAGCATGTCCGAATGGGAGCTGCCGACACGGAAGTGCACGTCCGGCTGCATGATCAGGTACCCGTTCGAAACATACCCGGCGAAATTCGGCGAATGCCGGTGGGCCGGCGTCGGATACTGGTGGAGCTGATCCGACATCTTCTCGTAGAAGCGCACGATCATCGGACGTCGTTCGCCCTCCGCGCGCGTCTCGGGCACCGCGAGGATGCCCTGGAGCGCAGTGCCGTCGGCCAGCTCGTAGTCGAACAGGATCCGGTCGCCCCAGAGATACTCGTCCTGCTGCGGGTTGGCGTCGGTGATCCGCTCGCGCTCCCGCAGGTTCGGCCCGCTCACGTGGAGATCCGGGAAGTCGCGAAACGTCTCGCGGGTGTAGAGGAAGACGTCCGCGTCGGCCGCCTTGTCGAGTCCGGAGAAGGCGGCGTCCTCGAGGGTGATCCTCGCGACCGTGCCGATCTCCCGCAGTTCGTACCAGCCCTGCTCCTTGGTGCGCTCGCGGAAGGCCGAAAGCAGCACGGGCTCGTTCAGGTCGATCCAGTCGGCGTCCGCGTCCGTGTCGACCACGCGCATCCGCATCCGGTCGGTCGCGCCCACGCCCCCCGTGAGAAGCAGAGCCTCCGACGAGCCGTCGAGCGGCTGGAGCCAAAGGTCGTATCGGTGCGCCAGTACCACGCCCTCGGCGCCGTCCGCGTCGCTCCCGACCCAGCCCTCCACCCCATAGGGCGGGTGCTCCCCGTGGTAGTCGTATTCGGCGTCGGCGAATTCGACGCCCGAATTCGCGGAGAGGTTCGAATGCCCGTCCGCGTCCATGTCGTACGCCCACACGTCGCCGTCACGCCAGTAGAGCCACCAGGCTCCGTCCGGGGACATTCCGAGCGTCCGCAGCTGACGCTCGAGCATCGGCGTGCGCTCGCCCGTGGCGACGTCCATCCGCACGAAGTCCCCGTACGCCGGGCGCCAGTCGCTGACATGGGGGCTGCCGTCCCGCAGCACGGCCCACGTTCCGTCGGGCGTGATGTCGGTGATACGCTCGTCCTCGGTCTCGATGTGGACGAGTCGTTCCTCGTCGAGGTGCAGGGCGGCCAGGTCCGTCCGGGTGCGATCCCGGCCGAGCATGCGCTGCTGCTGCGCCTGGATCCGATCGTCGTCCCAGTGCCAGATGTTCACATCCGCCAGGGGAAGGCCATCATCGGACCAGTCGGCGAGTTCCTCCTCCTGCTCGATGGTGCCGACGAAGAGGATACCGGCGTCGTCGGACCACTCCAGACCGGCGCGCTCGCTCACGACCCACCCTTCACGCAGCCCTTCCGGCGCCTCGATGACGGTCACCTCCGGAGCGGCGATTCCGGGATCCCGCACGACGACCACGGAATTCGCCCGCCGGGTCATGCCCTCGGGAGTCTCGCCCCGCAGCACGGCGAGCCCGGTGCCATCCCCGGCCCACGAGAGTTGTGCGTACCGGGCGTCCGCGTTGTCGAGCGCACGCCGGGCGCCCGTGGCCGCCTCGAGGAGATAGAGCCCGTTTCCGTCGCCGTCGGCCGCGTCGACCGTGTAGGCGAGGAACGATCCGCTCTCGTTCCAGCCGTATTCGTCGACGCCCCCGATCAGCTCGTCGTAGGCCTGGGCCAGATTACGCAGGACCAGGTCCGACCCGTCGGCGTCCTCGTCGCCGGTCCGCTTCATGAGCCAGAAGTGGGACGAGCCGGGTGAGAAGCCGAAGCTTCCCGGTCCGGTCCAGCTCCACTGCCGACCCGACGCGAGGTCCATGAGGCCGACGCGCTGCTCACCGTCCTCGTCGTCCCAGGCGGCGGAGATCTCGTAGGCGACCCAGGCTCCGTCGTCCGAGAAGCGAGCGGAGGATCCGCGCGGGATGATGGTCGTCTCCCCGTCGGCGAGGCGTCGGATGTGGAGCGTGTCGTCCGACCGGAGCCGACTGTAGGTCCAGGCGACGTGGGCGCCGTCGGAGGAGATCGCCTCGCCTCCGATCGAGCGCCAGAGGTGATAGTCGGCGATCTCGAGGGGCCGGCGATCGGTCGACGCATCCTGGGCGGTGGCCGGAAGCGGAAGCACGGCGGTCGCCGCCGCGACGAGGAGGATGGTCGTGAGAGATCGACTGCGGAGATGGCGGGCTGGACGATGCATCGGACGTCGGGCTGGAGTCGGCGGTACGCCAGGGCAGGGGACGGTCGGCGCCGACCCCGCGGGCGGTGACGCTGGAACTTCGATGCTAGAACTTCAGGGCGCCGCGCAGACCGAACCAGTCGAAGTCGCTTCCGAACCTGTAGTCGGCCACGACCTCCAGCGGCCCGAGACCGACACCGATCTCCGGGAAGAACCCGACCTCGTCGTCTCCGTCGCCGAAGAAGTAGGCGCCGTTGGCGCCGATGAAGGCGAGCCCGAAGACGCCGAGACGCGCACCGACACCCGCGTGGAGAATATTGGCGTCGTCGGTCGCATCGCTCTCGGCGGGGAAGCGCGTCCAGCCGGCCTGGGTGTGGACCTCGACGAGGCCGAGCGCGGACAGCGCCAGCTGGCCCCGGATCGTGTAGCCCTCGTCGACGACGTCTCCGAAGTCGCCCTGCGGGGATGCGACGCCCACACCGAGGCTCGCGCTCGCCTGAGCGTGGGCCGAGCCGGCGGAGGCGAGGAACAGGGCGAGGGTCAGCGGCAGAAGAAGTCGAACACGCATGAAAGGCTCCGGGAGCGGATGGGGCGAGCCACCCGAGGGCGGGCACGCATCAGGCTACGCGAGGCACGATAGGATCGCCGCCGCCGCGCCAACAGGGCGCACGACCTCGTGCGGGTCGGCCGCCGCCGCGATCTCGCCGCCGGGTCAGCGGGCGATGAACTCGATCGTGTCCGTCACCATCGGCTCGAGCGGAACGTGCTGCCAGTCTCCGACGACCGCGATCAGCCGGTGCGCCCCGGGGGCGACGTTCTCGAAGGTGTAGGTCAGGGAGCCGTCCCCCATGTGGACGATGCGTCCCTCGACCGCCGGAATCGGCTCGCCCGCCGGTGATACGTCGGCATCCAGAAAGAGGTGGTGGTGACCGCTGCTGGCGGTCGAGTCGCCCGCGGGGACGATCGTGAGGCCGTCGACCGACAGCGTGACCTCCACCGCGCCGGCGGGGACGGTGTCCCCGGCGGCCGGGGCCTCGATCGTCACGGAGCGCTCGGGGGGCGCGGTGCTCGTGACGGCATCCCGTGCGCCCGTGGCGCCGGGATCGTCCGCCGGCGGGGCGTCCCCGCAGGCCACGAGGATGAACGGAAGAGCGATGAGCGTGGCGGTACGTACGGTCATGGAATTCGTGATCGTGGGAGAGGCGTTCAGCGTCCGGGTCCCCCGTCGAACCGGAGCACCACATCACGCCCCGCGGGATCCCGGGCCAGATCGAAGCTGGCCGGGGCACCGGGGGCGAGAATCCCGTCCACGGGGCGCATGTCCGCCGTCGGAAGGATGTAGAGTCCGGACGCGTCGAGGGTGTCGAGGGCCTCGTACCCCCCGAGGTCGCCGAGGTCCCGAATCGTGGCGCCGCGCTCGAGCAGCGGCTGGTCGTAGCCTACGAGGAGGTCCATCGGTACCTCGCGAACGTCGGGCCAACCGTCCACGACGACGGTCCCCCCGAGGACGAGCAGATCGGACACGGCGCGGCCGTTCGCCGGGAGGGATTCGTAGACGTCCGGGCCGATCGCGTCCCACCGCTGCAACGCGATCACCTCGAGCGCGTGCCCGAGCGCGACGAAGTTGGCCCGGCGAAGGCGCTGCTTCTGCGGATCGCCCGTCATCCCGCCGGATTCGATGAGGACCGCGCTCGCGCCCCACGCGGAGATGAGATCTCCGAAGGCCCGCGGGTTGAAGGCGTCATCGTACCGCGTGACGTGGTCGCCGACGACGGGCTCGACCGCGAGCGCGATCGCCGAGGCGATCCGCATGGCCCGCTCGCGGATCGGGTTCACGTCCCGCTGCGCGTTGTAGGCGGGTGCGAGCAGCGCGATCGCGGCGCCTCGGTCGGTGCGTCCGACCCGCGTCCGCACGTTCTGGTCGTGCAGGTTGAAGGCGAAGTCCGGATCCACCCGGTCGTGGACGGCCTTGAGGGTCCGACCCTCCGGCGTCACGAGTCGCCGCGCGTCCCGGTTCACGTCGATCCCGAGGGCGTTGCGTCGCTGGAATCGCGCGGCGCCGTCGGGATTCAGCACCGGGATCAGGTGGAGCGAGATGCGGGACGCCAGCTGGTCCACCAGCGGATCCTCCGATCCGAGCCACGCGAGCAGGTCCACCAGCGACATCGACGCGGTGGACTCGTCGCCGTGCATCTGCGACCAGGCGAGAACTCGGGTCGGGCCACTTCCGAACACGATCTCCCGCAGAGGGCGACCCTCCACGCTGCGGCCGACGTCCGACACCGCGAGCAGAGGCGTCGCCTCCACCAGCGGCAGTGCGATGGCCCAGTAGTCCTCCGGTGCGAACCGACGGTCGTCGAGCCCGGGCTGCCGCACGTCGGCGTGGGTATCGATCCAGATGTCGACGCTGCGCAGGCCCGCGAGTCCCGGCAGATCGGTGACGGGCACGGGGTCGCTACCGGTGCTGCGCGTCGCGGGTGCCGTGGTTGAGCACGCCGCGAGGGTCAGGGACGCCGCGAGTGCCGTTGCGGTCGCCGGGCGGACCGCGAGACGGAGCGTCCGGGCACGGGCCCGGCGGGGGGAGCGGGTTCTGTGCATGTGCGTGTTCACACGATGAGGAATGCGATGCCCGTGGAGACCAGCGCGCCGGTGGTGGCGGCCACGAGCGCGAGGGGAATCTGCGTCAGGACGTGGTCCATCACGTCGGCCCCGCAGGCGAGGCTGGTCAGGATGGTCGTATCCGAGATCGGGGAGCACTGATCCCCGAAGACCGC
>DATFJS010000017.1:0-2593 GCA_035269045.1 Longimicrobiales bacterium
CCGTTGATGTGGCTTTCCGCAAGGCCGCCGACCCAGAGGTCCACGCGGTCGATGCCCTTCACCGTGAACGTGCCGTCGGTGTTTTCCGTCAGCTCGATCTTCGGATTGACTTCCCGGAAGGCCTCCACTTCGTCAGCACCAAGGATCAGGTCCGGATAGGCCTCCTTGAACTGCTCGATGACCGTATCGGACAGGGTGTTGCGGGCCTGGAAGTCGTCCCACGAAGCATATGGGTCCATCGTCATGTCGGACAGCTCGATCGCTTCGCTGACGTAGCGATCCGTCGAGTCCCGCAGGTCCATCTTCACCTGGTTCAGCGTGCCGAGGCCGAGATCCCAGCCGCGGGCCACGTTGAAGGAGAAGAGGTCGGCCGAGACCCGCACGAGGTTGTCGCGCACGGTGTCGACGATGCTGAAATCGACCTCCTCGGAGGGCTGCTTCGCCATGCCTTCCAGCACCGCGCCCGCGCCATACTGGGCATAGCCCGGCGCCGGTGTGTAGCCCATCGGCCCCTCGCTCAGCGCGTCGATTGCGGCCTGTCCGGTCAGGTCCGGAGTCGTCGGATCGCGATCGACGTAGCGGAATACGTCGGGGTCGTTGGTCGGGTTGAGGAACGCGTCGAAGAGCGGCACGTCCATCTCCTGCCCGTCGGGGCCCATGACCGTCAGCGTCTCACCGATCATCGAGTGGCCGAGGCGATAGACCGCCCCTGCGAACTCGTGGCTGATCGCCGCGTCCGTCTCGGGGAAGTACTCGTCGTGGCCATGACCGCCCGAGCCCTGAAGCCCACCGATCAGTGCATCGGCGAAGTCGTTGAACACGACCTGCTGATACTCCGCCTCGTTCAGGATCTTCGCGGCCTGGAAGAGCTCCTCGTCGGTGCCCTCGAAGCCCGAGACCTTCAGCTGCTCCACGTAGTAGTTGTGGTTGCGGGCGAAGATCGTGTGCATCGAGGTCAGGCCGATGTTCTCGTTGACGCGGCCGTCGCCGGCGATGGCGTGGTCGAGCAGATCGATGAACCGGTTGGTGTCGATCAGGAGCGGCCAGCCTTCGTCCATGAAGTCACCCGAAAGATCGGCCACGAGCCCCGCATCGTAGGAGCCGTCCTCGGCACGGAGGCCGGGGTAGTACTCCTGCAGCGTCACCATGCTGCCGTCCGGCGCCTCGAAGAGCGTGCCGGCGTCGATATGAGCATCGAGCGCCTCACGCAACGTCGGCAGAAGGCGGAATTCTGTGCCTTCGGGACGCGACGGGTCAAGCGCACCGCCGAGAACCTCGGCGCCCAGGCCGCCATTCTCGCCCGGCTCCCGCAGAAGCCGCCCGATCTGGGCCGACGAGCCGTAGACCTGGTTCTGGTCCACGAAGGGCGAGGTGATGTTCTCGTGCTGAGGCACGCCGTTCTCGTCGAAGCCGACGACCTTGGCGCGGGTCAGGTCGGCAGGATTGTCGCCGCCCGGACGGCCCATATCAGGCCCGCCGATCTCGATCTTGCCGTTGGCCGCGTCCTTGGGAATGAAGCTCAGGCCGTGGTCGAAGTACTGGCCGAAGGACATCAGGAACATGTTGGCTTCGGCAGCCTTGGGCGCGTCCGGCGACTGTGCGCCGAGCGCGTTGGAGATGTCGCGCGGATCGAGATCCCTGAAGATCGGGTTCACGTCCCGGTTGCCTTCTTCGTTCTCCGCGCCGTAGCGCGCTTCGGTGATCCGGATGAACGGCTCCTTGGCGGCACCCTGGCCCGGGTTGACCGGGTTGTTGTCCACGCCCGGAAGGTCACGTACGCCGCGCATGACGCCGGCCTCGCCCGGTTCGCGGACCTCTCCGTCTTCGAGCGGCAGGACCGGGGCCTCGTCCGACGCGCCGACCATGTACTCGAGCGCATCGACGTCAAGCTGGTCGAGCACGAGCACGCCCTGCGGCACGAGAGCCTCGCCGGTGACGGGGTCGATCGTCTGACGCTCGAACGCCGCCGCCTGCGGAGTACCCGCCCGGACGATGCCCGGCTCCACGTCCGGCTCGGCCGGGGTGAAGGACACGCTGTTCGCGCCATCGGTGAGGGTGGTCATGCCCGTCTCGGGATCGGTTGACCGCGTCAGAGCCGCCATGTCGAAGCCCTCGGGCAGCACGATCACGTCGGTGTCGCGCACCGCGCCCACGACCGTGTTGTTGTTGCCCTCGGTGCGGAACAGGATCCGGTGAACCGAGGTCAGCCCCTCGATATTCACGTTGTCGTCCCCGTCCACGTCGTCGATCGTGATGGTGTTGAAGTTCAGGGCGGTCGGGTTGAAGTCACCGATCACCTGCACATCATCAGCACCGCCGGCGGTGTTGATCTGGATCTCCTCGATGTTGCGGAGCTGGCCGATCACCTGCTCGCCGTCGCCTGCATCGCGGGTGATGACGATGTCGGTTCCGGCCTCGAGCGGCGCACCGGTCCAGGCATTGGAGGCGTAGACGCGGAACACCTCGTTCGAGCCGTCGCCGTTGACGACGTAGGTGTCCTCGCCCGCGCCGCCATCGGCCACGTCCGAGCCGCCGCCGACGCTCCAGGTCAACAGGTCGGCACCGTCGCCGCCCTGCAGGAGGTCTGCACCGG
>DATFJS010000018.1:0-6399 GCA_035269045.1 Longimicrobiales bacterium
TCGAGGGGCAGGGTTCCCGGTGTCGGGATCGCGGGCCGGCGGGAGTTGGAAGCCGAGCATGTCGGCGTACCAGTTGGCGGCGCACCTCGGGCGTTCGCCGAAGAGGTGGACATGGGCGAAACGGGGCTCCGTCGTCGGACCGCCCGTGATCTCGACCAGCGCACCGTCGGGTCCGACGAGATAGCCGAACCCGCCGCGCCGCGCCTCCTCGCCCGCCAGACCCGATCGAACGACGCCGACCGTGTCCCCTGCGTCCCGCGCCAGACGCAGGACCGTGTGGCCGCGCGCCTCGAGGCCCTCGAACCTCGCCGTGGTGTTCGCGAAGGCTCCGATGTGCCAGAAGGCGCTCTGCGGGAAGGCTCGATGCCGGTCGAAGTCCCACCCTCCTTCGGGGGGCTCCTCCGCGGTCGAGAACAGGACCGGTACGTCCGCGATGAAGGCGGGATACCCGGCCATTTCGCCCCGCTCACCCTGCGGCCAGACGTCCACGTACCATTCGATGGCGGCGTCGGGATCGATGGAGCGGAGGTGGGTGTGGTGGAGCTGTGGCACCTGTGGCGGGCGGTCCACGGTGACGGTGTCCGGCGTGGCCTGCGGAACCGGCCGACTGACGACACCCGCGGCCTGCGCCGAAGCGGGAGAGGCGGGGACGCCGAGCAGGAGCAGGACCGTACTGCCGAGTCCCCACGTCATTCCCGAGATCATCCGCATTCCGGTCGCTCCGCCTTCGAGTGCGTCACCATCACGCCGTCATCCTATGCCCTTCGGCGCGCCGCCGCGACGCTGTATGCGTGGAGCCCACCGAGTCACGGCGGCCGTGTGCGCCCGGTGGCCTCGGCCTTCAGCGGGTCTTCCGGTCGGCGGTCCCAGCCCACCCACGTCAGGAGGACCTGCTCGAGGTCCAGACGCTTCAGATGGTCCAGACTCCGGGCGTCGGTCAGGAAGGGGGCGAGCCATTCCTCGAGCTGGTCCAGGAGGGCGTCGTCACCGGTGTCGGGCCAGCCGTCGGGTGCGAGCCGAGGCAGGAAGACGAGGCGTTCCCGGAGCTGCGCCGTCTCCTTCGTCGCCGCGGCTGTCCAGGCCGGCCGCCACGATCCAGCGGACACGCGTTCTCTCCCCGCCGGCAGTTCTACACAAAGCAGTTCTACGCAAAAAGGGCCCCGGCCAACCGGCCGGGGCCCTCTTGGCCCATACCTGTCAGTGCCCTAGAGGCTCAGGAAAGATCTTCCCGACGCCGTCTTGCCGCGGCCAGACCGACCAGTCCCGATCCGAGGAGGAAAAGCATTCCCGGCTCCGGTACGGAGACCGCTTCTCCGAAGAGAGACGCATGTGAAAGCGCGGCAGTCTCCGGGTCCACTTCTGGCATGGTGAAATCCACAGAGGAAAGACCCGCCACACCCGACCAGATGTAGATGCTGAAGTAGTTTCCGCCCTTGAGTGCCAGCGCGTAATTGCCGGTAAGGGGTGAAGAGAAGGTGATCGTGCCGGACTTATCATCGATGTCCGTCATGGCCACGTTGAACGGATTGACGTAACCCACAGGCTCGTCACCCTTGAACTCGTCGTCGGATCCAAGATACGCCAACCCAATCTCGCCCTCGATCCAGTCGATGAACTGCTTGTCGTTGCCGACGTAGGCGCCGAGGCAGGAATCATAATCCGGGTCGAATCCCGTCACGTCGCACGTGTAGGAGGAGAGGGTCGGCGCAGTCTGGGCCGCCGCCATCTGGGGCGCCGCCACAAGCGCAGCGACCGCGCTGAACGCGGTCAATCCAAGAATCCGTCTCACTTTCACTTGTCCTTCATCTGGGTATAGGCAGTGCCGCACAACATTCCTTCATTGCAGCATTCGTACCAGAACTGGCCTTAGGGGTTCGACGGCGTCAGGTCGGCGTTTCTCGGACGATCCGCCCGGCTGACCGGCCCCCGGCTCGGAGAGCGGTGATGGATGCACCCGACACATTGTGGCTCCGGCGCAACATCTGGGTGCCGGGGTTGATCTCACTCCTCCTCCCGCTTGCGGGCCGGGATCAGCATCGCCGACGGGTCTTCCTGGGCGCGGGTCGCGTCGCTGACAAGGGAGCGTCGGAAACGTAGAGCGCCCCATCCGAGAATAGCGGAGGTTGCCGCCCAGGAGACGTACTTCAGGGCACTCACGGCACCCGCGATCCTCAAGGGGCGGCGCCGTTCATCCGGCGCGACGGACGTCAACTCGATCGCATCGAACAGGAATACGAAGGCAGCGAGGACCATCATGACACTCGCAACAATCCCGAGCCAGCCGAGGATGCCGAGCGTGGAGGGTGACCTCCTCCACCAGGCCAGCGTGACTCCGAGTGCAAGACCGCATACGGGACCGGTCAGCTGAGAGGCACCCAGTCCCAGCGCCCCGTATCTCCACGAGAGGGTAGTAAGGCGCGGGGGCCAGGCCTCGAGGGTCAGGTCGACGAGAGGAATCACCGCGACGAGCAGAGCCAGGCATCCGATTCCCACCAGCAGCATGGGCGGTAGATGCCCACCCCGCATCCCCCCCCCCGCCTCGGGTACAGCTCGCTTGCCATCCGCCATCAACGGTTTCTCCATCGCGGGAAGACCGACTCCGCCCTCACGGGCACCTTATTCAGTGGAGCTCGGCAGCGCGAATCCGGGGTGCAGGTCCGATGCCAGAACGAAGGTAGATGTTGCCGGTTCGCCTCCGCATGTGTCGGTGCTGACCTGTTCTGATCCGGTCGCTCCGCCTTCGAGTGCGTCACCATCATGCCGTCATCCCAGGCCCTCCGGGGTGACGCCGCGACGCTGTATGCGCGGAGCCGACCGAGTCACCGCGGCCGCGTGCGCCGGGTGGCTTCCGCCTCCAGCGGATTCTCCGGCCAGTAGTGCTTGGGGTAGCGGCCGCGCATGTCCTTCCGGACCTCGAAATAGGCGTCCTCCCAGAAGCTCGCGAGATCCTGCGTGACCTGGACCGGCCGCCGGGCGGGGGACAGCAGGTGGAGCGTGAGCGGGACGGCGCCGCCGCCGATCCGTGGCGTCTCGGTGAGCCCGAACACCTCCTGGAGCCGCACGGCCAGGACCGGCGCCTCGGGCTTCGCGTAGTCCAGGCGAATCCGCGATCCGCTGGGCACCTGGATGTGCGTGGGCGCCAGTCGGTCCAGGGCGTCTCGGCGGTCCCAGCCCACCCACGTCAGGAGGACCTGTTCGAGGTCCAGACGCTTCAGATCGTCCAGACTCCGGGCGTCGGTCAGGAAGGGGGCGAGCCACTCCTCCAGCTGGTCCAGGAGCGCGACGTCGCCGGCGTCGGGCCAGTCGTCGGGCGCGAGCCGATGCAGGAATACGAGGCGTTCCCGGAGCTGCGCCGTCTCCTTGGTCCAGGGGAGGGCGTCCAGCCCGCCACCCCGGATCCCGGCCAAAAGCGCGGAGGTGAGGGCCTCTCGGGAGGGCGAGTGAATGGCAGATTCGGACAGGACCAGGGCGCCGAGGCGCCGACGTCGGAACCCCCGGACGCGACCGGAGTCCGGATCCCACGTGACCTCCTCCTCCTCGCGAATCTGGTGGTCGAAGCGCTGCTCCACCTCGTCCCGATCGATGGGCGCCGCCCGCCAGATCCGGCCGTCCCTGCCGCGGCCGTCCAGCTCGGCCGCCACGATCCAGTCGCTGTCGGCCAGAGACTGCGTGTCGTCCAGCTGCGCACCACGCCCGTTGCGGAGCAGGAAGCGCCCCCGCTCCCCGTCCCGCCGCTGCCCGACCCGGTCGGGGTAGGCCAGGGCCAGGAGTGACCCGACGGCCGCCACGTCTTCCGTGCCTCCGCCGGTTCGCCCACCGGCGCTCGTCCGCTCTCCCGTCCGCCAATGGTCCGCTTCCCGGATGACGTGCCGGATGCTCCCACCTCGGGAACCGCCACTTCGCGCTCGATGGAGTGCCTCGACCCTGAGCCGCAGATCGGCGTCCGGAGCGCGACCCTTCCCTCGCAGGATGTCCCGGTTGTTGAGCAGGGCTGCGAGGTCCGCGGCCAAGCCACCCAGCCCCTCCTCACGACCGCGGATCAGGAGGTGGGTCAGACGGGGGTGCGCACCGATCCGGGCCATCGCACGGCCGTGGTCCGTGACCACGCCGTCGGCGTCCACGGCGTCCAGTTCGTACAGCAACTCGCGCGCCTGGGCGAGCGCTGCCTCGGGCGGCTCGGTGAGCCAGCCGAGGTCGTCGGGGTCGGCGCCCCAGGTCGCCAGCTCCAGCGCGAGGGGGGCCAGGTCGGCATCGGCGATCTCGGGAGCGCGGGCAGGGACCAGGCCGCGGTGCTCTCCCTCGGTCCAGAGGCGGTAGCAGACACCCGGCTCGATGCGTCCCGCCCGTCCCCTCCGCTGATCCGCGGAGTCGCGGGTCACGCGCACGGTCTCGAGACGCGTCATCCCGGTGCCGGGGTCGAACCTGGGGATCCGCATCCGACCGCTGTCGACCACGACGCGGACGCCCTCGATCGTGAGGGACGTCTCGGCGATCGAGGTGGCGAGCACGACTTTCCGACGCCCGGGTGGGCTGGGCCGGATGGCCCGATCCTGTTCGGCTCGGGGGAGGGCGCCGAAGAGCTGATGGACCGTGGTGTCGGCCGGGAGTCGATCCTCGAGGCGCTCCGCGGTTCGTCGGATCTCGGCCGCGCCCGGGAGAAACACCAGGACGTCGCCCTCCTCCTCCGCGAGCGCGTCCATGACCGTCTCGGCCACGGGGGGTTCGATCCAGCCGGTCACCGGCCGGCTCCGGAACCTCGTCTCGACGGGATACATGCGCCCCCGACTCTCGATGACGGGTGCGGCCGCCGGTGTCGATGCATCCGCGCTGGTCGTCGGTTCGGGGCCGCCCGATGGCTTGTCGTCCGCGGCCGACCCGAGGAGGGCCGCGACGGGCCCGGGGTCGAGCGTCGCCGACATCACCACGAGCTTCAGGTCCGGGCGTAGCAGCGCGCGCGACTGGAGGGCCAGGGCGAGCCCCAGATCGGCGTGGAGCGACCGCTCGTGGAATTCGTCGAAGATCACGACGCCCACCTCCTCCAGCGCCGGATCGGACTGGAGCATGCGGGTGAGAATCCCCTCCGTGACCACCTCGATGCGGGTCCTGGCGGAGACGCGCGTGTCCAGGCGCACCCGATAGCCCACCGTTCCTCCCGCGTCGTCTTCCCCGAGAAGCTCCGCCATGCGCCGCGCGGCGGCTCGGGCCGCGAGGCGGCGGGGTTCCAGCACGAGAATCTTCCGACCGTCGAGGTCGGGCCGATCCAGCAGGGCCAGGGGGGCCAGCGTGGTCTTTCCTGCCCCGGGCGGGGCCACGAGGACCGCGGTCCCGTGGGTCGTCAGGGCGGCGTCCAGATCGGGGAGAACACCCCGGACCGGGAGGTCGGGAAGACGTGGCGCGTGGTCGGACGTGGGCGTCATGTTCATGACGCTACACGCCTCGCCCTCCCGCGTGTAGTGCGCCCCGAGTACCGGACGGCCCACCTTCGACCCCCCTGACGCTCTCGCCATGGCCACCTCCGCCTTCCGCACACTCCTCGTCGTTTCCGCGCTCGTCCTCGCCGGATGCGCGGATCGAGGCCCATACGATCTCGTGCTGCTCGGGGGCACCGTCGTCGACGGGTCCGGGGCGGACGCTCGGGAGGCCGACATCGGAATCCTGGGCGACTCGATCGCCGCCATCGGTGATCTGTCACGCGCCGAGGCGACCACGACGCTGGACGCGACGGGGCTGGTCGTCGCGCCCGGCTTCATCAACCTGCACAGCCATGCCTCCGCGGACGGACTTCCCACCGCCGTCAACATGCTGAGCCAGGGGGTGACCACCGAGATCATGAACGCCGACGGGCGGAGCCCGCTCGATCTTCGGGCGCAGATGGACACGCTGGCGGCCGGCGGTCTCGCGGTGAACGTCGGTGCGATGATCGGCTTCAATACGGTCTGGGGAAGCGTGGTGGACGACGGGGTGCGACCGACCGATGCGCAGATCGTCGAGATGCAGGCGCTGGTCGAGGACGGCCTCGAAGCCGGCGCGTGGGGAGTCTCCGCGGGACTCGATTACGTGCCGGGGTACTACGCGACCACCGACGAGGTCGTGCGCGTCCTCGAACCGTTCGGTGCGTGGGGCCGGGACTCGGGCGGCGCAGCCGGCGGCGATCGTCCGGGCCCACTCGGGCTTCCCGCGCCCGTCTTCTCCAACCACGACCGCGTCACACCAGAGAGTGGATACAGCTCCGTCGCGGGTATGACGGAGACGGTCGAGATCGGACGGCGGACCGGCCTCCTTCCGCTGATCACCCACATGAAGGTGCAGGGGTGGGAGCAGGGGAGCGCGTCGACGATTCTGGAGCGGATGACGGAGGTCGAGACGTCGCTCGACGGGGGCGCTGCCGCAGACGTCTAT
>DATFJS010000019.1:0-2031 GCA_035269045.1 Longimicrobiales bacterium
GATCATCGCGACGGGCAGCCAGTAGACGGCGAACCACGCGAGGGAAGTCACCCACGGGCCGTATCCGGCCATGTCGGAATACGTGTAGCCCGGCAGTGCACCATAGCGGACCATCAGCGTCTGGATCTTGAGCGGACTCCAGATGAAGGTGTTCACCGCGAGCAGCCCGACCACCACGAAGTACCCGAGGAACCGGTTGTTCACGATGGCCTGAACGAGTAGTGCCAGAACGGTGAGCAGGACGAACCGGAAGAAGTCCAGAACCAGCATCTCGCGGACCCATACGCTCAGCTGCAGGTCGGAGAACCCCTGAGCGACCTGGGCCACGACCCCCATGACGGTGACGGTCAGCTGCAGCACGAACAGCACGCCGACCATCGCCAGGAACTTGCCCAGGGACGTGGTCCAGATCGGATGCGGCAGCGCATCGTGGATCTGGTCCATGCGCGACGACCGCTCCTTCCAGACCAGGTCGCCCGTGTAGAGGATCAGCACGAGCACCGTGAACAGGTACATGGACCCACGCGTCACGTCGACGAGCTGATAGGTCACGGGCCAGGTGGAGAGCCCGTAGAACTGCTCGGTCTGCGTCAGCCCGAAGCCGACCTGGAGCAGGCCCAGCAGCACGATGATCCGGAAGGGAACGCCCCTGAGGATCCCGACCATGTCGACCCGAGCCTGACTCAGCGCCTGCCGAAGGTGGGCACCCGCGCCCGTGCGGATCGAGACGGACGGCAGCGAGGCGGCGGGACGAAGCGTGGCCCCCGTCACGGCCTCGGAATCACCCGACTCTCGCGTGCGACGGCCGAAGGTGAGAAGCCCCCGGACCCTCCGGCCCGCGCGCTCGAGCAGACCGTCCTCCACGGTGAACCGGAAGGCGGCGATTCCCACGCCGAGCATGACCGCCCCGACGCCCATCCAGATGAGGCGGTTGAGCAGCAGGTCGCCGGTCAGGGCGAGCGACTGCGTGTTGCGCTCGGCTACGGTCCAGTAGCGGGTGAGGTTCTCGAACGTCCCGATCGCGAAGGCGTCGAGCAGCACTCCGATCCTTTCGTCGTCCAGATTGGACAGGAAGACGCCGGCCACGGAGTACGCGACGAGCAGTCCGATCGCTCCGACGAACGTCGCCGCCGTCTTCCGCGTGAGGGCCGCGATCGCGAAGATCACCGCCGCGATGATGAAGGTGTTCGGGATCGAGAAGGCCAGGAAGCCGTTGAGGTGCGCCTCCCATGCGATGGGCCCCACGCGTTCCGGGTCGACCCACGGCGCCATGCCGCCGAGGATGATTCCGATCGTCACGGCGACCTGCGGGACGAGCGACGCCGTCACCGCGCCGAAGAAGCGGCCGAGCAGGTACGGCGTCTTCTTCAGCGGGGTCGTGTAGATCAACTCCTGCGACCGGTAGTTCACGTCGCGGAGGGCTGCCGACTGGACGAATGCGGTGATGATCAGAAGCGCGAGCGCCGACATGTAGCCGTAGTAAGACTGCACGACGTACGGTGCGTTCTTGAGCAGATTGTCGAAGGGCTGGCCGATGACGAGGTTGTCGCTCACGATCGCCATGAACACGAGCAGCCCCATGAGCGCGCTGAGCACGTACAGCATGGGCTGCCGGATCCACTGCCGGACCTCGAAGGCGTAGACGGTTCCGAACATGGACACGCCTCAGGCGCCCGCGACGCCGGATCCGGCCGCCACGGGCTGATCGGCGGAGTCGTGGATCCGGGTGAAGAACACGTCCTCGAGCGTCACCGCGGCCGGCTCGAAGCCGGCCTCCGGGACGTCGTCCGCAAGCACGTGGACGACCGGTCGGCCCGCCACCAGCTTGCTCGAGATGATGCGATGTTCACGCTCCAGCCGCGGCACGTCGTCCTTCTCGACCTGTTTCTCCCAGACCTGGCCCTCGAGGCCCGCGATCGCCTCGTCGGGGCTGCCCGCGAACCGCACCTCACCGCGATGGATGATCGCCATCCGGGTGCAGAGCTCGCGGACGTCCTCGACGATGTGCGTGGAGAGGATGACGACGCGGTT
>DATFJS010000020.1:0-24721 GCA_035269045.1 Longimicrobiales bacterium
GACCACGACCCCGCCGATGAAGCTCGCGGCCCGACCGCCGGTCTCCTGGGGTCCGGGCCACTTCGACCGCATGCGACCCCAGATCGCGATCAGGCCGAGGCAGAACGCCCATACACCGGGATACGGCTGCCATCGCCACGACCAGGGCACACCCTGCGCGGCACACCACCACTGGAACACGTCAGCGCACCTCGGGCGTGTAGATGGAGTCGATCGCCGGCCACTCGCCACGCACCAGGCGAGGGATGTCGCGCTGCCAGTTCCGCTGGCGGATGCCCCACGGGTAGGCGGCGCGGGCGATGCCGTTCTCGTCGAACGCGATCACCTGGCCGGCATGCGCCACCAGGTAGGAGCCACCGGTCTCTTCGGGATCCACGACGGAGCGCGGTACGTCGAGTGCGTCCTCGAGGCGATTCACCTCCTCGCGGGTGGGCCGGAAGCCGTGGAACCGTGAATCCAGCGCCGCCAGCCACTCGTCGACCCGCTCGTGCGTGTCGCGGGCAGGGTCCGCCGTCACGAACGCGACCTCGACCTCCCGTGCGACCTCGAGCGGAAGCGCCCGGAGCACGGCACCGAGGTTCGCGAGGTGCACCGGGCAGATGTCGGGACAGTACGTGTAGCCGATGAACACGAAATTGACCGTGCCGTCGAGCACCTCGGGCAGGGACGAACGCACCCCCGGGTCGATCTCCATACCGATGTCGGGAAGCCGTACGTCACCCGGGAGCCCGACGCCCGCGAACTCCGAGACGTCGGGGGAGGACGACGGAGGCGAACAGCCCCACACCACCAGCCCGAGCAGGGCCGTCAGGAGTGGGGGTCGGCGCAGGGGGCCGAGCAGGGGGCGGATGCGACGGTGGGCATTCATCGCCGGAAGATAAACCGCTCGACGCGGTGCGTTCACCCGGTCGCGCACCTTTGACTTCGACACCCTCGGCGGCGAATCCTGTCCGTCCCCATCCCACACCTTCCAGACCGCCATGAGTCCGCTCCCACGACCGCTTCACCGCTCCCGGGACACTGCCCGCCGCCCCGCACTCCTCCCGGCCGCGACGCTGGTCGCGCTGGCACTCGCCGGCTGCGACGTGCCGGGCCTCGAGGTGGACACCGACCCCCTCGCGTCCGCCACCGTGGTGCGTCCGGAGCTGACGCAGATCGAGACGGGCACGGACGCGCTGATCCAGGCGTTCTCCGAGGGCGCGGACGGCTCGATCTGGGCGGGTGCGCACGACGGCACCTGGCTGCGGTCGACCGACGGGGGGGCGACATGGGACGTCGGTGTGGTGGAGGGTCACGAAGATCTCCAGTTCCGAAACCTCGCCGGCTTCGACGCCGGCACCGCAGTGCTCGTGAGCGCCGGTACGGGGGACGCCTCGCGCATCTTCCGGACGGAGGACGGGGGTGGAACGTGGACGGAGACCTTCGTCCTCGACGAACCCGAGGGCTTCCTCTCCTGCGCGGCCTTCGTCGACCGCGACCGGGGCATCGTCTTCGGCGACACCTTCGACGAGGCCCTCCACATCCTGC
Source organism: Longimicrobiales bacterium (assembly GCA_035269045.1). Taxonomy (GTDB): domain Bacteria; phylum Gemmatimonadota; class Gemmatimonadetes; order Longimicrobiales; family Gaopeijiaceae; genus Gaopeijia. The sequence continues at coordinate 1,528 of DATFJS010000020.1, forward strand.
GGACCACCGATGGTGGGCGAAGCTGGAGCCGGGTTCCAACGGATGGCCTGCCCGAGCCACTGGAGGGCGAGGGAGGCTTCGCGGCCAGCGGGACCTGCGCGGTCCCGGGGGGCGGAGAGACGATCCACGTGGTCACCGGAAACGCCGAAACCTCGCGTCTGCTCACCTCGGACGACGCCGGCGTGACATGGGAGGCGACGGAGCTTCCGCTCGACGCGGGCTCGTCCCGGGGCGGCACGACGCTCGCCTGGCGTCGGGACGGCACGCTGTTCGCGATGGGCGGCACGATCGGGCCCGGGGCTCAGGGCGCGCGCATCGCCCGATCGGTCGACGACGGCAGTTCCTGGATGATCGAGGATCACCTCTCCTTCGACGGGCCGGTCTACGGATCGGACCTCGTTCCCGGCGGCGGGTCCGTCGCCGCCGTCGGCCCCGACGGACTCGCGATTTCGCCGGACCTCGGCGGCTCGTGGCGGACCGTGTCGGAGGAGACCTGGTGGGCGGTCCACTTCATCTCTGCGACGACCGGATTCGTCGGCGGACCCGGGGGTCGCCTCGCGCGGATCACGCTCGAATCGTCCGAGGTCCGTCCACGGGCCGGCGACCTCCTCGTCACGGGCGGGCGCTGGTGGCCCGGGTCCGGGCTCGGCGCCTGGGAGAATCCGGGCATCCTCGTTCGCGAGGGCGAGATCCTCGCCATCGGCATCCGTGCGCCGCGCGTCGGAGGCGACTTCGAGCACCTCGAGCTGCCCGACGATGCCACCGTGCTCCCGGGCTTCTTCGACATGCACGCGCACTACGCCGTCGATTTCTTCGGCGACGGGCGTGTCGACGAGACACGGGTGAATCCCGTCCTGTTCCTGGCCAACGGCGTCACCTCGACCTTCCCGGCCGGAGAGGTCGATCCACCCGTATGGGACACCGCCATCGCCGCGATCGAGTCGGGGGACCTGCCCGGCCCCCGCATCCATCGATCCGGGGCGTACTTCGGTACCGCGCGGCCCGGCTGGCGACACGACGCCATGACGCCCGACTCGATCCGGGCCGAGGTCGACTGGTGGGCGGACCGCGGGGTGGCCGGCTTCAAGGCCAAGGGCATCCGCTACGAGCAGTTCGAGGTGCTCGTCGAACAGGCCGCGACACACGGGCTCACGGTGACCGGCCACCTCGACTCCGGCCGGGGCAGCACGGTGAACCCGCGAGCCGCCCTCGAAATGGGCGCGAAACGGATCGAGCACTTTCTCGGCGGTGACGCGCTCCCGGCCACGACCTCCGCGTACGCGACGCTCGAGGACCTGGACGTGGAGGACCCGGAGACGCGTCGACTCCTCCTCGAGCAGATCGAGCGCTTCCGCGCGAATCGCGCCTTCTTCGATGCGACGCTCACCGCCTACGAGTACTTCGGTGACCAGGAGCCCGAGGTGTTCGAGGACTTCGCCGACGAGCGATCCTTCCTGACGCCGTACGCCCGGGAGGTCACGGGCGAGCGTCTGCCACGCGACCCGGTCGAGCAGTTCGCGAAGATCTACGACGTGAAACACGAGACGCTGAAGCTCTTCGTCGACAACGGCGGCGAGCGCTGGCTCACCACCGGAACCGACCACCCGAGCTGGGGACAGTTCTTCAGCGGCTTCTCGATCCATCGCGAGATGCACGCCATGACGCGAGCCGGCGTGCCGAACGACGCCGTGCTGACCGCGGCCACCCTCAACGGTGCGCGCGCCCTCGGCGTCGACGATCGGCTCGGCAGCCTTCAGGAGGGCAAGCTCGCCGACCTCACCATCGTGCGGGGAGACCCGCTGTCCGACATCACCGCCACTCGAGATGTCCTGCACGTGGTCAAGGGTGGCGAGGTGTACGACCCCGCCGCTCTCCTCGACACCGTCCGCGGTACCATGGGACCATCCGTGGAGGCAGAGGCGGACTGGTGGCGGGGGAACGTGCGGCTGGGTCGCTGACAACACCACCGACGGGGGTGCCAGCACGCGAAGAGGCCGGTCACCCCGGAAGGTGACCGGCCTCGTTCCGCGCTCGACCACGCGCCCGAGAGCCCGAGAGAGGCTCAGGCGCGTGGGCGCCTCAGGCTCCGGACATCACTGCACGATGCGGAGCGGCAGCGGCGTCGGCGTCATGAGCTTGTGAATCGGGGCCAGCGGCGGACCCTGGTTGCCGGAGAAGCCGCCCTGCGGCCCCTCCTCGTCCCCGAGCACCTCGCCGAAGGGGATCCACGCGTCCATGGTGTTCCACGTGATCACGTTGTCCTGCGTCTCGGGCTCGAGCATGTGCGCCACCAGGCGGCCGCGCATCTGGCCCGTCCGGACGATGTAGGTCCCGGCCGGGTATTCCTCGTCCATCACCAGCGGCTCTTCACCCAGGGTGAGGTTGGTCGTCGCCGCATGGTCGTACTGCTGTTCGAAGTCGACGCCCGTGATCTCGTACGCCTCGACGTTCAGCGTGGCCGGGCGCGTCAGGCGCTCGACCGTGATCCCGTTGCGCTGGAGCATCGCGACCGCGTCGATCGCCTGGCGCGGCAGGATGTAGGCGTAGGGGAGATCCCGGTAGCCTCGGACGACCGCCTTGGTCAGGAAGCGATCGCTCGTCACGGTGATCACGTCCTCGAAGGGATCGGCGTCGCCCCGGTCGCCCTCGTACTCGGGATCCAGGATCTCGTACGTCACCGTCCGGTCCTGCGGCTCGTAGTCGCTGTTCTCGACGAGAACCGGGACCTGCCCCTCGGCCCGCATGCCGGCCTCGATCGTCTCGACGCGCGTCCTGCGGATCAGCCCCTTCAGCTCCTCCGCGTTCTCGGCCGAGTGCTCCATGACGTCGAGATAGGCGAGCTTGCCGGCGTCCGCCGCCGCGGCCTGATCGTCCTGCCAGCCCGGCGACTCGAACAGGATTCCAACCGTGTTCACGAGACCGTTGTAGTTCCGGCCGATCCGGACCTGTGAGCCACCGCCGCGCCACTCCGTCTCGTTTCCGCCGGAGTAGTACCACGACTTGTAGCCGGCCGCCTCGACGCGCTCGTCGATGGCCGGGAAGATGCCGAAGTCGCACCAGTCGGTCAGGGCCTCGTCCGCGCCCGGGTGCGAGGTGCACTGGTAGGTGATGTGGTACGGGAACGACCCGCCGTTGTGGCCGTCGACGAGCAGGTGCGGCGCCCAGTCGTTGATGAGCAGCCCGTAGTTCTTCAGAGAGGCCTGCTCCCGCTTGACCCAGTCGCGGTTCATGTCGATGCCCCACGAGTTGCCCCGCGTCGAGCGCGGCTCGGCCTCGAACCCGTCCGGGTTGATCTGGGGGGCCATCACGATGACGACCTCCTCCAGCAGTGCGTTGGCCTCCGTTCCCTCGGTCGCGAGTTCGCGGGCGAGAACCAGAAGGCTCTCCCGAAGCGTCCGCTCACCCCCGTGGACGTTCGCGTTGAAGAACAGGATCGGCCGATCGAGCGACCACGCCTCCTGCGGCGTGCTCACACGGGGCTCGGAGAACACCATGTAGGGCAGCTGGCGACCCTGAAAGGTCTCTCCGTAGGTGTCCAGGTACATGACGGTCGTCTGCGACGCGACGTCCTGGAGGTAGTCCCACATCTCGAGGTGGGGCGTGTACTCGGTGCCTCCGTTCATCTCGAACGAGGTCTGCGGCATCTGCGCCGTGGCCGGGGCGGCGAGCCCCCCGATCAGGACGGCGAGTGCCAGCGACGACTGCAGGGTGCGGCGAATCATGGTGCGGCGAATCACTATGGGCTCCGGCGATGTGGCGGTATCGTGCGTCGAAACGGACCGTCCCGACCGCGGCGTAGATTCCCGATCGAGGCCGTTCGGTGCAAGGGCTCGGCGCAGGAAGATTTCTGTCGGGGTCCCGTTCGGGGGTACCGGTGAAAGGACCCGCGAGCAGGCAGCAGCGTTGTGCGGTGACGTCGCTCGGACCGCGCGCGCCCACGCCCCGAAGGCCCCGGCGGCCCCGTGTCACCCGCGCAGCGTCTGCCCCCCGTCCACCACCAGCAGGTGACCCGTCACGAAGGGCGCGCGAGCCAGGAACAGCACCGCCTCCGCGACGTCCTGCGGAGTCCCGGGACGCCCAAGGGGGATCCCCGACACCTCTCGCTCCAGCGCCTCCTCGTCCATGTCGTCGGGAGGCAGTACCAGGCCCGGCGCAATCGAATTCACCCGGACCTCCGGCGCGAGCGCCAACGCCTGCACCTTCGTGAGATGGACAACCGCCGCCTTGGCGACCGAATGGTGGCCGTACCGCACCCACGGACGAATGCCCATGTGGTCGGCGATGTTCACGACCGAGCCCCCGGACTCACGGAGGAGGTCCGCGCAGGCCCGCGTGAGCAGGTGTGGCCCGCGAAGATTCACGTCGTGGACGGCGTCCCACTCGTCGGCGTCGACATCCAGCAAGCGGGTCGAGAAGAAGTTCGCGGCGGAGTTCACGAGCAGGTCGAGCCGTCCCGGGCCCTCGCGAACGGCGGCCGCGAGTCGGGCCGACGTCTCGGGCTCCGCGAGGTCGCCCTGCACCGTCCATGCGCGGCGACCCACCTCCCGAAGGATCCCCGCGACTTCCTTCGCGGGACCCTCGGACGACCGGTAGTTCACGACGACGTCGTACCCGGCGTCCGCGAGGGCGAGCGTGATGGCTCTGCCGACGCGGACGGCACCACCGGTGACGAGCGCGACGGGGGTGTGCGTTGCAGACATCGGGATGTGATTCCTCGCAGAAATGGACGTTGGCGCGGTCCCGGCCATCTCGTCGGCGGGGACGATCCAAGCTCACCTCCGGTTCCGACGCCGCCAAGCCGACGTGAAGCGCGCCTCGTCGCCCCGAGAGTCCCTGAATCTCGGCGGTCGCCGTTCCGCGGCCGACCCCGCCGTCCGACTTGCCCGCGACTTCCCGAACCGGCACCTCTCTACAGAACGAGTGGATGGCACCACATTTCGGAGGGCCGTCGGACACGGCGGTCGACTCCATGTACGCACGCTTCACGAGGTGAGCCCTGTGGCAGGTGTTCTCGAGCAGCTCGGCGCGATCCGGGCCAAGGCGGGGGAGACCCGCACGACGGGTCTGAGCGACCAGACGATCTGCGATTTCGCGTCCCGCGACACCGAACTCGTCGAGGCGGTGGATGCCGCCACGAAGGAGCTGGCCGCGCTGGAGAGCGAATATCCGGAACTCATCTCGCTCGGCGAGATGGAGCAGATCCACGCGATCGAGAAACATCTCGTCAACTTCTACGCCGACGACACGGTCAATCCTTACGTGGCGCTCGCCGCTCGCGGACCGTGGATCGTCACGACGAAGGGCGCCGTGGTCCATGACAACGGTGGATACGGAATGCTCGGCTTCGGGCACCTTCCGGGGCCGATCGTCGAGGCGATGTCCAAGCCACAGGTCATGGCCAACGTCATGACTCCGTCCTTCGCCCAGCTCCGCCTGGCGGAGGCCCTCGAGGCCGAGATCGGCCAGACCCGCGAGGGCGGCTGTCCGTTCACACATTTTCTGGCGATGAACTCCGGCTCCGAGTCCGTCTCGGTCGCCACGCGCATCTCGGACGTGAACGCGAAGATCCTCACCGACGAAGGTGGGCGCCACGAGGGGAAGCACATCGCCAAGATGTCGCTCACCGGCGGCTTCCACGGGCGTACCGGTCGGCCGGCCCAGTTCTCGCACTCGACCTCGAGAGCGTACCACGGGCACCTCGCGAGCTTCCGGAACCACTGCCTGATCACGGTCGATCCCAACGATGTCGACGGGCTTCGCGAGCACTTCGCCAGGGCCGACGCCGAAGGCTACTTCATCGAGGCGTTCTTCATGGAGCCCGTGATGGGCGAGGGAAATCCCGGGGTCGCGATCACGCCTGAATTCTATGCCGCTGCGCGGGAGCTGACGCTGGAGCACGGGTCGATCCTTCTCGTGGACTCGATCCAGTCGGGCCTCCGGACCACCGGCTATCTCTCCGTCGTGGACACCCCCGGCTTCCAGAACCTCGGGGCGCCCGACATGGAGACGTACTCCAAGGCGCTGAACGCCGGGCAGTACCCCCTGTCGATCCTCGCCATGACCGAACGGGCCTCCTCCCTCTACCGGAAGGGCATCTACGGCAACACGATGACCGCGAATCCGCGCGCCATGGACATCGGCACGGCCGTGATGCGCATGCTCACGCCCGAGGTGCGGCGCAACATCGTCGAGCGTGGGGAGGAGTTCGTCGCGAAGCTGAAGGCGCTCGCCGGCGAACTCGACGGCAAGATCAAGAACGTCCAGGGCACGGGACTCCTCTTCTCCTGCGAGCTGGCCCCCGAGTACAAGGCCTACGGGACGGACAGCCTCGAGGAGTACATGCGGATCAAGGGCATCGGCGTGGTGCACGGGGGCGAGAACTCTCTCCGCTTCACCCCGCACTTCAACGTCACCTCCGAGGAAGTCGACCTGATCATCGACGGGGTCCGGGACGCGATCCTGAACGGGCCTCGCGCCGGCAGGGCGACTCACGCCTGACCCCGCTCCCACCCGACGCGAGCCCGACCGGGAGCGTCGGTCCGTGAACGCCCCATCGTCGCCCGGCCGCAGAGTCGTCGCGGCCGTCGACCGCGTGCCGTTCGGCCAGAAGGTGGCCTACGGAATCGGGATGCTCGGGAACCAGATGTTCCCGGCGGCCCTGGGCGTCTTCATGGTCGTGCTGGTCCAGGGCCTCGGCTTCCCCCCTCTGCTCTGGGGCATCCTCTTCTTCGCGCCTCGTCTGCTCGACGCGGTGACCGATCCCTTCATGGGGTTCATCACCGACAACACCCGCTCGAGGTGGGGCCGACGACGCCCCTGGATCTTCCTCGGGGCGATCATCACCGGCGTGTCGTACGTCGTCATGTGGCAGCTGTACGAGACCAACAGTCTCGCCTACAACTTCACCTACTTCCTGCTCACCTCACTGGTCTTCTACCTCGGGCTGACCATCTTCTCGACGCCGTACGTCGCGATGGGCTACGAGATGAGCAGCGACTTCCACGAGCGGACGCGCCTGATGGCCGTCGCGCAGTGGATCGGCCAGTGGGCATGGGTCATCGTGCCCTGGTTCTGGCCTCTCCTCTACGACCCCGAACTCTTCGCGTCGCCGGCCGCGGGCGCACGGGAGCTCGGGCTCTGGGTCGGACTCGGCTGCATGGTGCTGGCGCTGGTGCCGGCGATCTTCGTGAAGAGCACCCCGACCACGGACGCCACGGACCTGCGCCCGATCGACCGGGCTCACCTGAAGGAGAACGTCGCCGCCTTCCTCCAGGGATTCAGGGAGGCATTCGAGTGCATCCCGTTCCGGCGGCTGTGCATCGCGACCTTCTGCGTCTTCAACGCCTTCAACATCGTCGCGGCCTTCTCCTTCTTCATCATCGTCTACCACCTCTTCGGCGGTGACGCCGGAGCAGCCGGCAACTGGACCGCCTGGTTCGGGACGGCGAGCGCCCTCTGCACGACATTCCTGGTGATCCCGATCATCACCCTGATGTCGGAGCGCCTCGGGAAGCGGAAGGCGTTCCTGATCTCCCAGTCGATCTCGCTTCTGGGATATGTCGCGTTCTGGTGGACCTTCCAGCCGGGCCGGCCCCTGCTGATGCTCGCCCCGCTGCCGCTGTTCGCCTTCGGGATCGGAGGACTGTTCACCCTGATGACTTCGATGACCGCCGACGTCTGCGATCTGGACGAACTCCAGACCGGGACGCGGAGCGAGGGCACCTTCGCCGCCATCTACTGGTGGATGGTGAAGTTCGGCCTCGCCTTCGCCGGTGCGCTGAGCGGCATCATCCTGGGCGTGGTCGGCTTCGTGCCCGACGCCCTGGTCCAGCCGGAGGGCGCGGTCGACCAGCTGCGCCTCGCCTACAGCCTGATTCCCTCGACGGGCGCGATCCTCGCGATCTGGGTGATGTGGGGCTACGACCTCACCGAGGCTCGGGCGAACGAGATTCGGGAGAAGCTGGAAGCGCGGCGGGGGAGCCTCCCGGCGGGATAGCGGACCCGGGTCCGGGAGGGCCGGACTCCGGCGTGACGGTGTCGGAGGTATCGGGCCGAGAGGTGACGGGCTGAGCTGCGACGGACCGGAGGCGACGGCCGATCTCCTCCATCTGCTCGAGGCGTCGGTTCGCCCAGCCGCGAAGGCGCATCTGTCCGATGGCGAATACGGTCGGCCCCGCGATCAACATGCCCGCGACCAGCGGAACCAGCTTCGCCGCCTTCTCCGGACCCGCGAACAGACCCATGACCGCGAGGAACGCGCCCAGGCCGGTAAAGGCCATACCGACGCCCGGGAGTGCCTCACCCTCGCTCTTCCGGCTGCTCATCCGAAGGCGCTCACCCGAGCCGTGCGGTTCGAGGGAGAAGACCAGGTTCCCGTTCCGCCACTCGCGGAAGCGCCCGTCTCCACGCACCTCCCCCTGCGCATGGAAGGTGTCCCTGAGGTGCGACGCGAAGCGGACGAACTCGTCGTCCGACAGCGGCCGAGGAAGATCGACGGCGGTGCCCACCCCGACGGGTGCGCCGACGAATCGCTTCAGGTAGGGGTCCGGAGCCGGCGACTCGATGGCGAGCGCGCCGCGCAGTACCGCGTCGGGGGAGATTCCCGCTTCGGACCCGATCGCCTGCAGCTGGGTGAGCGTGAAGCCGCGCTCGTCGGCGTCGCCCCCACCGCGGACCGCGCTCGACGACGACTCCTCGGTCGCCCGGCGAAAAATCTCCGCCATCTCCGCCTCGCTGTATCGCCGCTCTGCCACATGTCCCTCTCATGGTTGGGTGGCGTTCGGATCGACTGTGCCGGATACGCGCCCGGGAAGCGACTTCTTCTCGGGCCCGACGCGTCAGTGCCGCTTCCGGCTCTTCCACGTCCCGCCGTAGGCGAAGTGCGGGTTGTCGCTCGATACCTCACCATGGCACGGCTCACACACGAAGATCCACTCCCGGGACGCATCCACCCAGCCGCGAGGTCAGTCGCCCGCTGGTTGCGGCTCGGCCTCCGCCTCCGCGCCCTGCTCCACGTAGATCTCCCCACCCTTCTCCGCGAACTCCTCCGACTTCTCCTTCATCCCGACCTCCAGCGCCTCGTGTTCGAGGAGCCCGTGCTCGGCCGCGTAATCCCGGATGTCCTGCGTGATCTTCATCGAGCAGAACTTCGGGCCGCACATGCTGCAGAAGTGCGCCACCTTCGCGCCCTCGGCGGGCAGGGTCTCGTCGTGGTACGCCCGCGCCGTCACGGGATCCAGGGCGAGGTTGAACTGGTCCTCCCACCGGAACTCGAAGCGCGCCTTCGAGAGGGCGTCGTCCCAGTCCTTCGCCCGCGGGTGCTGCTTGGCGAGGTCGGCGGCGTGGGCCGCGATCTTGTACGTGATGACCCCCTGCTTCACGTCGTCACGGTTCGGCAGCCCGAGGTGCTCCTTGGGCGTGACGTAGCAGAGCATGGCGGTGCCCGCCCACCCGATCTGGGCGGCGCCGATGGCGCTGGTGATGTGGTCGTAGCCGGGGGCGACGTCGGTCGTGAGCGGCCCGAGCGTGTAGAACGGGGCCTCGTCACACCACTCGAGCTGCTTGTCCATGTTCTCCTGGATCATGTGCATGGGCACGTGACCCGGTCCCTCGTTCATGACCTGGACGTCGTGCTCCCAGGCGATCCGGGTGAGCTCGCCCTGCGTCTTCAGCTCGGCGAACTGCGCCTCGTCGTTCGCGTCGTAGATCGACCCCGGACGGAGCCCGTCGCCGAGCGAGAAGGACACATCGTACGCCGCCATGATCTCGCAGATCTCCCGGAACTTCGTATACAGGAACGACTCCTGGTGATGCGCGAGGCACCACTTCGCGATGATGGAGCCGCCGCGGCTCACGATCCCCGTCATGCGGTTCGCGGTCATCGGGATGTACCGCAGCAGCACACCGGCGTGGACGGTGAAGTAGTCGACCCCCTGCTCCGCCTGCTCGATCAGCGTCTCGCGGTAGATCTCCCAGGTGAGCTCCTCCGGCACGCCGTCGACCTTCTCGAGCGCCTGGTAGATCGGGACGGTCCCGATGGGCACGGGCGAGTTGCGGAGGATCCACTGCCGTGTCTGGTGGATGTTCTTCCCCGTCGAGAGGTCCATCACCGTGTCGGCGCCCCAGAGCGTCGCCCAGCGGAGCTTCTCGACCTCCTCCTCGATGGACGAGCTGACGGCGGAGTTCCCGATGTTCGCGTTGATCTTCACCTTGAAGTTCCGGCCGATGATCATCGGCTCGATCTCCGGGTGGTTGATGTTCGCCGGGATGATCGCGCGGCCCCGGGCCACCTCGTCCCGGACGAACTCGGGCTTCATCCCCTCTCGGAGCGCGATGAACTCCATCTCGGGCGTGATCTCGCCGCGCCGTGCGTAGGCCATCTGCGTGACGGGTCCGCCGGTCGACCGGACGACGGTGTGGTTCAGGTCGTCGGGAATCGTCGCCGTGCCGTGCTTCGGATCGAGGGCGAGGTCGGGCAGCTGGTGCGGACCGGTCTCCTCGACGTCGCCCCGCTCACGGATCCACTCGGCGCGCAGCTTCGGGATCCCGGCGTGCACGTCGATGTCACGCGGACCGCTGGTGTCGTAGACCCGGAGCGGCGTCTCGCCGCCCGACAGCTCGATCTCGCGCATCGGCACGCGGATCCCGTGGGGACCCTCGACGTGCACCTTCCGCGAGTTCGGGAAGTTCATGCCGTAGTCCCCTTCCCACGACTCGCGCGGGATGTCCGACATGTCGCGGACCGATCGGGAAGGCGGGCCACCGTTCGTCGCGGGAGCGCCACCGTTCGAGGCGGCTCCGGATCCGGCGCCGGACGCGGCTCCGGGATGGATCGGGAGGTCGGGCGTGGTGTCGGGCGGGGTCATATCGGACATCGTGCAGGACTCCATTGAGGCGGAGTGACGAGTCCGACCCGAGACCGGCGCCGTGGTGCCGGGTCCGTGGATCGAACCGCTCTCCCTCCGCCGGTGTGAACCGGTTCAGGTTCCAAGGGACTTTCTCAACCGTGCCTCGTCCGGCGCGGTACCCCTGGCGGTCTGACTGGAATGGTACACGGGGACCGGGCCCGGCACCAACTCCATGCCGAATCGGATGCGGCGACGCCTCCCTCCGTCAGCTCCGCACGGCCCGCTGCACGGCGACGCCGTCGTCCACCTCGCCGGAGGGGTACAGCACCACCTCGTCGCCCGCCTCCACGCCGCTCAGGATCTGGACGCGATCCGAGCCGCGCCGGCCGACCTCGACCGTTCGCTGCTGCGCGCGACCGTCCTCCACGACGAAGAGTCCCCATCCGGACGGCGTGCGGAAGAGGGCACTCCCCGGTACGACCAGCACGTCCTCCCCCTGCCAGACCAGGATCGAGACGTCCAGGCGGAATCCCGCCCCGAGGCCGGCCGGCGGCTCGACGATGTCCCCGACGACGTTCACCCGCTGCTCCTCGACGCCCAGCGCCGAAACCTCCGTGAAGGCGGCGGGCTCGACGTATCGCACCCGGCCCTCCAGCGCGCGGTCCTCCCCCCACCCCGTGATGCGCACCGGGTCGTCGGGATGCACACGGACGGCCTCCTCCGTGAGCAGGTCGACCACGAATTCGACCCCTCCGGATCCCGAAACCTCGAGAAGCGGGGTGCCGGCCGAGACCACCCGTTCACTCTCCTCGTGGACGTGCAGCACGACGCCGGTGACCGGCGACCGCACCGAGTCCGGGAAGGGTGTACCCTCCGAGTCGACCCCGATCAGCCGTGCGCGCGCCGCGACGACCGAACTCTCCGCCGCCGCGAGCGTGGCCTCGGCACGTGCGAGCCGGGCACGGGCCGTCTCCGCCTCGGTCCGGGCGCGTTCGAGCACCTCTCCGCTGATCGCGCCCATCTCGAAGAGCGGGATCCTTCGCTCGTACTCACGTTCCGCCTGATCGAGCACACGCCGCAGGGTCTCGACCTCCGCGCGCGCCTCCCCGACGCGCGACTGCGCTACCGCGAGGTCCGCCCGGGCCGTGCTGGCCGATCGCGTGTCGGTCGGGGGCGGTGCGATGCCGGCCACGGCCTGTCCCGCCTCGACCCGGTCTCCTGCGTCGAGGTCGATGCGGGAGATGCGCCCGGTCACCGGAGCCGCCACGACGTACGAGTCGGTGAGCCGGGTACGACCCTCCTCGGTGAGCGCCACACTCAATGTGTCGAGGCGCACGGTCGCGGTCTCCACGGTCAGCGCCTCCCCGCGCAGGCTGAACCAGGCCACCACGAGCACGGCTGCCACCCCACCGATCCACAACCACCGCTTCCTGTTCACGTCCGCTCCTACTCCCTCGTCTTGAGGACTTCGATCAGATCGAGTCGATTCACCCGCCTGCGTACGACCCAGCCGCTCGCGACCGCGGCCGCGACGGTGAGGCCGGCAGCCACCAGGTAGGTCCGCGGGCTGATCATGAGCGGGATCCGGTAGGTCTCGGAGGTCAGGGACGCCACGACCAGCGCCGCGAGTCCATACCCGATCAGCCAACCGAGCGGGATCGCCGCGAGCGTGACGATCGCCTGCTCTCCGAGCAGCAGCACGGACACCTCGCCCTTCCGGAATCCCATCACCCTCAGCGATGCAAGTTCGCGCCCGCGCTCCGAGAGCGCGATTCGCGACCCGTTGTAGATCACCCCGACGGAGATCACGCTCGCGAATCCCAGCAGGAACGCGATGGAGATGTAGAGACTCTCGCCGAGTGTCTCCTCGAAGGTGTCGTACATCGTCCCGGGCGAGGCCACCGTCGCAACCGCGGGGGCCCGGGCGAGCCGCGACTGGACGTCGGACCTGCGATCATCCAGCACCGAGAGATATGCCCCCGACACGACACGCCCCCCACCCACCAGGTCGTTCAGCGCCGCCCGGCTCATCGTGGCCGTGACGCCCATCAGATCGTCCACAACGCCCACCAGGGGTATGAACGCCGAGCGTCGCTCACCGATCAGCACGTCGACCAGGAGCGTGTCCCCCGTCTCGGCGTGCAACTCGTCCGCGAGGAACCGGCTCATGACCATCCCCCGGGTCGGAACGGGGATCACCCGCCCGTCCTGTCCCACGATCCTGCGCAGCCGCGAGTCCTCATCGAGGCCCTGGAGCCCGACCTCACGTTCCCGATGCCCGACCCGGATTCGTACCGGTACGGACCGGTACGTCTCGACCCGCGTGACCCCGTCGAGACGATCGAGATCGTATCGAACCGTGGCGCTCAGCGACTCCTGGAAGGTGAGCGTCAGGTCCTCACGCTGGATCACCCGGAACTGCAGATCCATCATGTACACCGCGCCGTCGAAGGCGAACATTCCCACCACGAGGATCGCCACCGAGAAGGCCACACCCAGAGACGAGAGTGCGGCCCGCATCGGGCGTCGCTCGATGTTCCGCAGAATCATCCGGCCTGCCGACGGGAGGATGCGGCCCACGCCGGTCCTCTCCAGCGGACCCGGCTCGAAGGTCGGCGGCGGTTCCGGCCGCATCGCTTCGGCCGGCGGCAGTTCGACCGCCGATCGGACGGCACCCATGGCCCCGAGCCCCGCCGCGAGAGCGCTCACCCCCGCGGCGGCCAGCAGCAGGTAGGGCCGCAGCAGGAACTCGAGCTCCGGGAAGACGAAGAAGGCCCCGTACAGATCAACGTACGCCTCGCCGAGCCACGCGCCCCCGATGGTCCCGAGCGCCGCTCCCAGCCCGATCGCGGCCAGGGCGAAGGCCAGATAGTGCCGGCCCACCTCAGCGTCCCGATACCCGAACGCCTTGAGCACGGCGATCTCGGTCCGCTGCGTGGCGATCATCCGGCCCAGGACGAGATGCAGAAGGAAGGCGGCCACGAGCAGGAAGACCGTCGGAATGGCCGTACTCATCACGCGGTTCTGGTCGAGTTCGGTCTGGAGTACCCGATGCGAGACCTGATCTTCCCGCGGGTATGCCCCCTGACCGCCGTACCGCTCGACCACACGGTCGACCTCCGCGATCACGTGTTCCGGATCGGCGCCGGGCGCCACGGTCAGCACGAGTTCGTTGAAGGCGCCGTCGAGATCGTAGACGGATCCGAGGGCGTCCCGGCCCATCCAGAACACGCCGTACCGCTCGTCGTCGGGGTAGAGCCCGCCGGGCGGAACCGCGTAGCTGTGCTCCGGCGAGTTCGCGACCCCCACGACATCGAGCGTGCGGAGTCGCCCGTTGAGGATCGCGCGCACCGAGTCTCCCGGCTGGAGCCCGCGTGCTTCGGCGAACTTGCCGTTCACGAGGACCTCGTCACGAGCCCCGGGGGCGAGCCAGCGACCTCGTACCACATGGATGTCGTTGAGCCGTGGGCGCCCCTCGCGCGGAATGCTCACGAAGCGTCCCATTCCCAGCCCCTCGACGTCGGGCAGATCGAGGCGTGCGACGGCCGTGACGCGGCTGTCGACCTCCGCGACACCCGGGACGCGCGAGACCTCGGCCGCGACCGCCTCCGGGGCCCGCTCGAGCGAGACCCACACGTCGGCGAACCGCGTGTCGGCGTAGTACTCGGCCTGCGCCGCCGCGAGGGAATCGTATCCGCCGCGCATCGTGAGAACCGTCGTGATGCCCGTCGCCACCACCATCGCGATCGAGAACATCTGGCCCTTCATCCGCCACAATTCGCGCCAGAGCTTCCGATCGATCGCCCTCATGTCACCACGCGATCTCCTCGAGCGGCGTGCGGCTCTCGTTCACTTCCACCTCGGCGATCTCGCCGCTGCTCATGCGAACGACCCGGTCGCCCATCCCGGCGATCGCCGCATTGTGGGTGATCACCGCCATCGACGTCCCGGTGGTGTCGTTGACCTCCTGGAGCACCGACAGCACGAGCTTGCCGGTCTCGACGTCCAGCGCACCGGTGGGTTCGTCGCACAGCAGGATCCGCGGCTGTTTCGCGACCGCGCGAGCGATCGCCACACGCTGCTGCTCACCCCCGGACATCTGCGCGGGGAAGTGGTCCATCCGGTCGGAGAGGCCGACCATGTCCAGGGCGTCCTCGGGCGCCATGGGATCCTCGGCGATCTCCGTGACGAGGGCGACGTTTTCCCGTGCCGTAAGGCTCGGAATGAGGTTGTAGAACTGGAAGACGAATCCGACATGACGACGTCGATACTCCGTCAATCCGTCGTCGTCCAGCTCGACGAGGTCCCGGTCCTCGTACCAGACGTGCCCCTCGGTCGGGCGGTCGAGGCCTCCGATGATGTTCAGCAGCGTGGACTTCCCGCTGCCGGAGGCGCCGAGCAGGACCATCAGCTCGCCCTCCTCGAGGTCCAGGTCGACCGACCGCAGGGCGTGCACGTCGACCTCGCCCATGTGGTAGACCTTGGACAGTGCGCGTGCTCGGAGGATCACGCCTCCTCCCTGGCTAGTCGCCGAAGTCGATGGCCGTCTGCTCACCCGCGGGGGGCGCCACGACCACGCAGTTCCTTCCGCTGTTCTTCGCCTCGTAGAGAGCCTCGTCCGCCGCCGCCATCAGGGTGTCGACATCCTCCCGGCCGGGTCCCGACGTGGCGACGCCGAAGCTCGCGGTCACGTTGATGTGATCGCCGGGCACCATGTGATCGACCTGTGCGATACGCCGGCGAATCCGCTGTGCCACGAGCTCCGCCTCGATCACGTCCGTCTGCAGCAGCAGGACCCCGATCTCCTCCCCTCCGATCCGGCCGGGCACGTCCGATTCACGGCAGATGCCCTCGACCGCCCGGGCAGCCGAAATCAGCACGCGATCGCCCACGGGGTGCCCCCAGGTGTCGTTCACCTGCTTGAAGTGGTCGAGGTCGAGCAGGACGACCGATACCGGCTGGTCGTACCGTTCGCTCCGCTCGAGCTCGCGCTCCAGTGCCTTGAAGAAACTCCGCCGGTTCGGAAGACCGGTGAGTTCGTCGGTGTTCGCCAGGCGCTTGAGCCGCTCGTTCACCTCCAGCAGGCGCTGTTCGCTGACCTCGAGCGCGCGCCGCATGCGAACGGTCTCGGTGACGTCGCGCAGCACCAGCACCGATCGGTCACGCCCGCCCCTGGGGCCGAGACGGGTCACCGTCAGGTCGAACGACCGGAGTTCGCCGTCCAGCGTGCGGAGCGTGAGCGGGTCCGGATACCGGCTCCACTGCTCATCCGACTCGCGCATCTTCTTGAGCACGACTTCCAGTTCGACCGGCATCAGGCGCTCGGGCTGGACGTTGAGGAGATCCGTCGCGGCCTTGTTCACGTCCACGCAGCGTCCCTGCCGATCGATCACGATGACGCAGTCCTGCATCTCCTCGACCACCGTGGATCGTGCGACCGGCGCGTAGTCCGTGTCGCCACGCCGCATGAGACCGAAGGCCAGCGCCGACATCGCGATCGGCAGCCCGAGCGCGTCCGGCCGGGGAATGACCTGGTCGAGCCCGGTCAGGAGGTACATCAGGTCGAGCGAGAACAGGAAGGCGGGGGCACCGAACACCCAGAACAGTCGCCACCAGTGGCGGGGGGACTGGGCGATGTGCAACCCCAGGATCACGGTCGACCCGAGGACGACCGCCGTCGAGTACCCGGTGTGCACCCGGAACCAGAAGCCGTTGGTGACGGCCAGGGTGGTGACGCCGTCGAGCTCGGTCAGACCCGTCGAGGTCCAGAAGAGCCCGGTCGTCCCGTTCGTCCAGACCACCACGAGCGTCACGAGCGGGACCGCGTAGATGAGCCCCATCGGCCAGCGGCGCAGCAGGTCGCCGCGGCCGGTGTAGCCGATCGCGAGTCCCAGCCAGAGCAGTGGGGTGATGGTGACCGGGATGTAGATCAGCCGCTCGACGAGGAGTTTCGCCTCGAGCCCGGGGACCGCGAGCGAGACGGCGCGAAGCAGCGCCCACGCGGCAGCCGCGATACACGCCCAGTAGAGGGCTTCGCTCCCAGGGTCGCCCCTGCGTGCCCGTACGTACCGCGCGGCCCCGATCGCGAGGAAACTCGCGAGGAGCGGCGGCACGAGCCATATGCTGAGCTGTAGGGCCACGAGATGGGGGCGGGGGGAATGTCGGTCACTCCGGGAATCTTACGCGCGCGAGCCATCTGGTGCGAGGTTGCCCGACCCGCCGTGGCGTCGTATCCGTGACGCTCCGCTCATCCCACCCGAGATCCCCCGATGCACGCGCTCCGAATTCTCCTTCCGATCATCGTCGCGACCCTCGTCGCCGCACCCCTGCATTCCCAGGAGCCGCTTCGGGGCGACCCCGATCTGCAGGGCCGACTGGACGCCCTCGTGGCGGAGGTCGACGCCGCCGTGCAGACGGACGCCAAGCTCACCCAGGTCATCGTCGACAAACTGTTCTCCTTCTCGGAACTCGGCTTCCACGAGTCCGAGACGGCCGCGTATCTGACGTCGATGCTCGAGGCGGAGGGCTTCGAGGTGGAGAGGGGCGTGTCGGGCATTCCCACGGCGTGGTTCGCGCGCTGGGGCTCGGGCCGACCGGTGATCTCCTTCGGCAGCGACGTCGACGGGATTCCGAAGTCGAGTCAGAAGCCCGGTGTCGCCTATCACGATCCGATCGTCGAAGGGGCGCCCGGCCACGGGGAGGGCCACAACTCCGGCCAGGCGGTGAACGTCATCGCGGCGCTGGCGCTGAAGGACGTGATGGAGCGCGAAGGGATCCAGGGCACGCTGGTGCTCTGGCCGGGCGTGGCGGAGGAGCTGGTCGCGTCGAAGGCGTGGTTCGTGAGGGACGGGCTCTTCGAGGATGTCGACGCGGCACTCTTCACCCACGTCAGCAGCAACCTCAGCACCTCGTGGGGTCAGGCCAGCGGGACCGGGCTCGTCTCCGTCGAGTTCGCCTTCGAGGGCCAGGCGGCCCACGGAGCGGGCTCCCCATGGCGGGGGCGCAGCGCGCTCGATGCCGTCGAACTCATGAACGTCGGATGGAATTTCCGTCGTGAACACCTGCAGCCGAACCAGCGGTCGCACTACGTCGTGAAGGACGGAGGCGACCAGCCGAACGTCGTGCCGTCGGAAGCCTCGGTCTGGTACTACATCCGCGAAATGGACCAGCCCGACATCCAGCGGAATTTCGACATCGCCGTTCGGATCGCCGAGGGCGCGGCGATGATGACCGACACCGAGATGAGCTACCGCATCCTGGGGACGGCCTACCCTCGCCACTTCAACCGTCCGATCGCCGAAGCGATGGGCACGCACATCGAGGACGTGGGGATGCCCGAATGGACCGAGGACGACCACATGCTCGCCGAGGCCGTGCAGCGGGAGATGGGCAGCGTGCCCAGCGGCCTCAGCACGGGAGTCGGCGGTGTGAACGGTCCGCCGAGTCAGCGCAGTTCCGGTGGATCCGACGATATCGGGGACATCTCGTGGACCGTCCCGACCATCACGCTCCGTTTCCCGTCCAACATCCGGGGTCTGCCGGGGCACCACTGGTCGAGCGCGATCGCGATGGCCACCCCCATCGCCCACAAGGGAGCCGTCGCCGGGGCACGGGTCATGGCGCGGACCGCGCTCGAACTCTTCGTGAAGCCCGAGCTGATCAACGACGCGTGGGAGTACTTCGAGCAGGAGCAGGGGGCGGGTCACACCTACACGCCGTTCATCTCCGCCGACGATCCCCCGCCGATCGATCTGAACAGCGAGATCATGCAGCGCTTCAAGCCGCTGCTTCAGCCGTACTATTACGACGAGACGCGCTACGACACGTACCTGGAGCAGCTCGGCATCACATATCCCACGCTGGAACCGCCGACGCCATCGGATGGCAACTGATGGCCTCGGATGCGGTCGGACCACGACCGGATCGCCGGCGCGCTCGGGGACCCGCGCTCGTCCCGAGTCCGCGGCTCCTGACCTACGCCGCCGTCCTCTGGATTCTGCTTCCCGGCGAGGTGCTCGGACAGGGAGTGCCCCCGATGCACCGGGCGGACTTCGACGCGCTCTTCACGCAGGTGGACAACACGGGTCGCTGGGGTGCGGAAGATGAGCGTGGCACGCTGAACCTCATCACGCCCGAGATTCGCCTCGCGGCGGTCGAAGGGGTGCGAACGGGCGTGACCGTGTCGCTCGCGAAGGAGATGGTGCATGGAGTGCCCGAGGGTGGGTTCGGGCCGATCGAGATCGACCTGCAGGTTCTCTCCGACAGCGTGCTCGGCCCGAGCGACGGGTCGGTCACCTGGGCAGCGGAGCGCACCTCCCTGTTCTATCACGGCTGGGCCTATACCCACATCGACGCGCTGTCCCACATGCCCTCGTACCAGGGGCGTGGCTACAACGGCGCGCCGATGACGCACGCGCCGCCGGCCGGTCAACTGCGCAACTCGGTCGCCGCCATGCGGGACGGGGTCGTCTCTCGAGGCGTGCTCGTGGACCTGCCCGCACTGCGAGGCGTGGAGTACGTGGCGCCGGGCGGCGCCGTCACCGCGGAGGATCTGGAGGCGTGGGAGCGACGCACCGGGATCAGGATCGGTACCGGAGACGTCGTGCTGCTTCGGAGCGGCCGCTGGTCCGACGCCGCGCTGGCCGCGGGTGTCGAGGGCTCGGCCGGGCTCCACCCCGGCACGGCGGCGTGGCTGCACGAACGGGGCGTGGCCGTGTTCGGCGACGAAGGTGGCACGGACACCGCCCCGACCGCGGTCGAGGGCATCAACTCGCCGATGCACGTGCTCGCCCTGGTCGCCATGGGCCTGCCGCTGATCGAGAACCTCGACCTCGAGGAACTCGCCGTCGAAGCCGCCGCGCAGGAGCGCTGGACGTTCATGTTCGTGTTGGCACCCCTGCACGTGCGCGGAGCGACAGGCTCCCCGGCGAACCCGATCGCCATCTTCTGATGTCTCTCCGGCTGTCGGGCTCGAGCCGATGAACCTCGACAGGCTCCGCGAGAGTCTCGCCGATCGGTACCTGCTCGAGGGAGAAATCGGGTCGGGCGGGATGGCCACCGTGTGGAAGGCGCGGGACATTCGTCACCATCGTTCCGTGGCGGTGAAGGTGATGCGCGGCGAGGTGGAGTCTCAGGCGACGGCCGACCGATTCCTGCACGAGATCCGCACGACGGCGAACCTGCAGCATCCGAACATCGTTCCGGTGTTCGACTCGGGATCGGCCGCCGGTCAGCTGTACTTCGTGATGCCGCTCGTCGAGGGAGAGACACTGCGGGAGCGCATCGATCGAGACGGCCCCCTTCCGGTGCAGGATGCCATCACACTCGTGCTGGAGCTCGCCGATGCGCTCGAGTATGCCCACGAGAACGGCGTCCTCCATCGCGATCTGAAGCCCGAGAACGTGATGCTGAGCCGGGGACACGCGCTGCTGGCGGACTTCGGAATCGCCCGCACGCGCGCCTCCGAGGACGAACGGCTCACCCGCCCGGGTGCCTCCATCGGCAGTCCCGTCTACATGAGTCCGGAACAGGCGACCGGCGACGGGGAGATCGGTCCGCCCTCCGACGTGTACGGGCTCGCGGCGATCCTCTTCGAACTCCTGACCGGCAGACTCCCGTTCTCGGGAGCGACCGCGGCCTCGGTGCTGGTCAAGCGCTTCACCACGGACGCGCCCGCGCTTCGGACCCTGCGACCGGACGTCCCCGCGACCTGCGAGGTGGCCGTCGCCCGTGCTCTCCACCGGGATCCCGAGCGCAGGTTTCCGACGGCGGCTGCCTTCGCCGAAGCCCTGGGCGAGATCACTCCCGAACCCGGAAACCGGTCGGAATCCGGGGACAAGGTTCTGGTCGTGCTCCCCTTCGTGAACCAGAGCCCCGACCCGGACAACGAGTTCTTCAGCGACGGGCTCACCGAGGAGATCATCGCCGACCTGTCGCAGGTGCACGGCGTGCGTGTCCTCTCCCGCACCACGTCGATGCAGCTCAAGGGGACCACACAGGGCGTCCGTGAACTCAGGCGAGACCTCGGGATCGGCTACGCGCTGGCCGGAAGCGTCCGGAAGGCCGGCACCTCCCTCCGGATCACCGCCGAACTCATCGATGCCGACACGGATTCTCCGATCTGGACCGAGCGGTTCAACGGCACGATGGACGACGTCTTCGACGTGCAGGAACGTGTCGCGCGAGAGATCGTGGGTGCGCTGGACGTGACCCTTTCGGCCGAGGAGGAGGAACGACTGTCAGACCGTCCGATCGCCGACCCCCGGGCGTACGAACTGTACCTGCAGGCGAGACAGGCGATGCACCGGTACGAGGTCGACCGGGGCCACGCGCTCGTCGACCGCGCGATCGCCATCGAGGGGGCGGTCCCGGCGCTCCGGGCCCTCCGTGCGTACGGCTGGTATGCTCGGATCCGCATGGGTGAGGATCGCACACAGCTCGGGCGGGTCGAGGCGGAGAGCGAGGCGCTCATGCGGGATGCCCCGGACGCACCCTACGGCTACGCACTCGCCGGCTACGCCGCGTACGAGCGGGGTGATCTGGCGGCGGCGGTTCGTGCCCTGCGGGCCGCCGAGGCCCGCGACCCCAACGACGCGAACGTGCTGTTCGAGCTCGGGATCACGCTGCAGGCCGCCGCGCGACACGAAGAGGCCGCCGAGGTGAGTGCCCGCATGACTGCGCGGGACCCCCTCTCCCCCTTCTCGGCGCTGCTCGCGGGTGCCAACACGTGGTTCTGGGGCAGAGCGGAAGCGGGCATCGAAGCCATCGAGCGCGCCGTGTCGCTCGAGCCCGCGCAGCCGATCTCCCACTGGGCTCTCGGCTACAACTACGCGCTGGTCGGCCGCTTCGACGCCGCACGCACCGAAGCGGAGTGGCTCGACGAACACGCTCCGCAGGTCCCCTACACGGCCCAGCTGCGCGGCCTGCTCGCAGCGGTCGACGGGAACCACGAGACGGCCCTGGCGCTCGTCCGGCCGGTGGACCGGAGCACGCTGGACTCTCACCACACCTTCCACCTGAGCGAGTCGTTCGCCATGGCGGGCGACACCGACACCGCGCTCACCCTCCTCGAACACGCCGTCGCAAACGGATTCTATCCGCTCGAGTTCCTCGAGGAGTACTGCCCTTTCCTGGCCCCGCTGCGCGGCCTGCCCCGGTTCGAGCTGGTGATCGAGATGGCGCGTCGACGCGTCGAGGCGTTCGACGCCTAGCGCCGGCTATTCCGGTCCGGCGCGACTCCCCTCGGACTCCCTGGCCAGCGCGTCGGCCACCTCCGTCACGACCCCCTCCGAAATCAACCCGACTTCGGCGGCGTGCATCGCCATGGTGTGGCTGTCGGCGGCGAGAACGAGAGGGCATCCGGCCTCCTCCGTCTCGGCCCCGAGTCGTTCGATCTCCGCCCGACGTGACTCCGTGTCGTCCACGTCCCGGATGTACACGGCCTCGATCCGGCCGGGGTGTCGCCGGACGATGTCGGCGTAGATCTCCGGATCATGCTGACCGCTGTCCCCGATGAGCACGAACGGACGGTCCGGATAGCGCTTCAGCATCCCTTCGACGAGTTCCCGCTTGTGATCCTCCGACGCGCGTGGAAGCGGGTTCTGGAGGCTCACGCCCCACTCCCGCAGGAAGAGAACCGGGCCCTCGGGTATCTCCTTCAGCCGAAAGAACGCCTCGAGCACCTCGTGGATGCTCCATGGCGCACGGGACACGTACAGCATCGGATTCCCGTCATCTCCCGAGGGCCCTTCATGAAGCCCCCGATAGAAGGGGCGCACGCCCGGGAACGCCACCCGGCTCCCGCATCCTGCAGGAACAGTCGCCAGAGCATCTTCAGACGGCTCGCGACGCCGGTGTACATGACCGTGTCGTCGATGTCGCTCACGATCACGCGTTCCGCCGTGGGCGGGGCCACGTACACGAACCCTTCGGCCTCGGCGTTCGCCTCCTTCCGTCGCACCTCCAGATGCACTGTGTGCCAGCGCTCGCCCGGGGCCGGGGGCTCCGCGGGCTCCAGTTCGAGTTCGAAGTAGCCGTCCCGATCCGTCTGGGCCTCGACCCGTGCCTCTCCGAACCGGGCGGTGACCGTGGCATCGGCCAGACCCCAGCGTGCGACACGGCGACCCAGGTCCGCGAGTTCGCCGATCAGCGACCCGTCCGGGAGGCCCGCGCCCCAGCCGGGCTGTCGGAAGACCCGGCCCGTGAGATACAGACCGTCGGCCGTCCCGTATCCGCGGAACGGCTGGACGACCACCCCTTCGAGCCCGCCCCGATCCCGTCGTACCGGGCGTGTGACGACGCGAAGAGCCCGACGTACGGCGTGGTAGCCGCGCTCGAGGGCACGGGCC
>DATFJS010000021.1:0-6235 GCA_035269045.1 Longimicrobiales bacterium
CGAGCCCGACTGGGAGGAGCATCGACGCGTTCTCGACGCGTCACGACGGTCGGGAGTGGAGCGGACATGATCTTTGTCGACACGAACGTGTTCGTGTACGCCGTGGGAGGCGCTCACCCCCTTCGCGCGGAGGCACGCACCTTCCTCGAGCACGCAGTGGCCGAGTCGACACCGCTCTGCACGTCCGCCGAGGTCCTCCAGGAGCTGATGCACATCTACCTCCCGGTCGATCGGATCGCGACGCTCGACGCGGCCATGGATCTCGTCCGTCGGTCGATCCCGACCGTGTGGCCCGTCGAACCGGAGGATGTACGCCTGGCCCGGACGCTGGTCGAGGACCACCCGGGGCTGTCGGCCCGCGACCTGGTTCACCGTGCGTCGTGCATCCGCCGCGACGTCGATCGGGTGAAGACGTTCGATCGGGCACTCGCGGCGGTGTTCGGGACCTGATCAGTCCGCTCTTCCCCGCAGATCCCAGAGGTGCGCGACCAGCGCACCGGTGAGTCCCGCGGCCACCCACGGCCACGCCGCACCCGCCAGCACCGCCCGCAGCGCCAGCACCAGGCACGCCCCCGACAGCAGGAACGGCCCCGCCTCGGCCAGCGACGGTCCATGGCCGGTGCGCGCGTGGCGCACCCCGAGAACGACCGCCTCGAGCGCGAGCACGGCGAGGATGAGGTCGGCGAGGCGGGGGGAGGTGAAGAAGTCGGTCATTGCGGTTTGATGATCGGGTAGCGTTCGATCCAGGTCACGCCGAGGTCGTCGGTGCGGACGCCGAGGATCCAGTCCGGGCCTACCTCGTACAGCACGAACCCGTGCGGCATGGCCATCGTCCCCAGCCATCGCCCCTCCGGATCGAACACGGTCCAGAGGCCGGACGCGTACGCACGGAGACTCCAGCTCTCGTCATCCGGCACGTCGTCGGGAGCCAGCAGCTGATTCGCCCAGACCCCGCCATCCGACGACGGAAGGAAGTCGAAGAAGGCCGGCAGCGTATCGACGATCGGCATTTCTTCCCACAGCTGCTCCATCGCGGCACGGACCGCCGGCTCGCTCGCTCGGGGATTCTCGAGCTCCGAACGCAGCCCTGCCTCTCTCACGCCCTCCGGGACCGGCACGCGCTCCATCGGTCGCGTCACGACCCGGCGCACGCCGCTCTCCACATCGCGAGCTTCGATTCGAAATCCCGCCTCGGGCGCAGCCCACCAGAGGGTGCCGTCCGCCACGCGCGTCCGCGCCGCTCCACCCAGAAGTGGCCGGAAGACCTGTTCCTGTTCGTTCGCCACCGTCCAGTGCGCCGGGTACGGACCGAACGCGTCCAGTGAATCACCCGCGGGAGAATGGAGGACCAGCCACTCCATCTCGAGTCGGCGGCCCGGGTCACGGTTCACCGGATCGTCCCGAGACTGCAGGAGATAGCGCCCGTCGGGCAGCCAGCCGGTCACCTCCCACCCGAACCGCCCTGCGTGCATGCGGTCGGGTGTTGCCTGGTACCGTGGGCTTCCGCCATCGAGCGGGAACGTGAGGATCTTTCTCGTCGAACCATCCCATCCCGCCACCGAGTCGCCCACCACCGCGGTGATCGACCGCAGCGACCGGAACTCTTCCGGCCCATCCCCCTGCCGGCCAAGCTTCCGCACCCAGCGCCCTTCTGAATCGAAGACGCGGATGTCGTCCGTCTGAGGCTCCAGGACGGCGAACCCGTCCCGCAGCGTGATCGGTACCGGCACGCTTCCGAAGTCCGTCCCCGGCACCGACCCGTCCACCGACCCGATCACCAGGTCAGGCTCGTCGGCGATGCGCCAGCGCGTGGCCTCGGTCCAGGCGGAGTCGGTGCTCTCGGCGATGGTGATGCCGGCGGAGTCGCGGACCGTGAAGGCGGGCGCGGCGGAAGCGTCGGACCCCGCCTCGCAGCCGGCGAGCGCGAACACCGACGCCGACAGGCCAAGTACGAGGACCGTGGAGATGCGGATGGAGGCGTTCCGGGTCGGGGGCGGAAGCTTCATGCGCTCCTCCTAGCCTCCGGGAGCCACGTACTTCACGTCAGGCAGGCCCCGAAAATCCGAATCCTGAGTCCAGACCAGGGCCCCGCTTCTCCGGGCCGTGGCGTAGATGACGCTGTCCGCCAGGGGCAGACCATGATCCACACCGAATTTTCCCGCAAGGAGGGCGAGTTCCCCGTCCAGATCGATCACCTGCCCCTGTCGCATCGCGGCGATGACCTCGAAGGCGGCCGTCTCGTCCTTTCCCCGCAGCACGAACCTGAAGACCTCCAACAAGGTGATCGACGGTACGATCAGCTGATCGAGGTTATCGATCGGTTCCCCGAACACCGCAGCATTCGATCCCTCGGTGAAGAACTCGATCCATCCCGACGAATCGACGACGTTCACAGCCGGTCCGCCTCTCGAGTGAAGTCGTTCTCCATGTCCCGGAGAAACCCTCTCAACTCACTCGGCGATCGAACCGGCACCAGTTCGATCCGATTTCCGAACGCGAAGGCCTCGACCTTCTGCCCAGGCTTCAGATCGAGCTGCTCACGTACGTCCTTGGGAATCACGACCTGATACTTGGGAGATACGGTCACGACGGTCATACAACGTACTCCTTATCGATAGTCCGATCGTCATACACCCATCATCGCTCCGGGTCCCGAGCCCGCGCAAGGTCGAGCCACCGTCCGATCCTGCGCCACCCGCACGAATCACACAGCCCTCGCCGTGCACCGCTTCTTGTGTTCGGTTTCTGTTCGGTATACGATGGTCACCCCGAACGAAACCCGAAGCCACCCCGAACACATCTCGCGTGTCCTCCCCCACCCCGCCCTACGTCGAACTCCACTGCCACTCCGGCTTCTCCTTCCTGGACGGCGCATCGCACCCGGAGGAGCTGGTGCTGAAGGCACAGGAACTGGGGTATCCGGCGCTGGCGCTGACGGACCACGACGGGCTGTACGGGTCGATGGAGTTCGCGCAGGCCGCACGGATGCACGGGCTGCAGCCGATCACCGGCGCGGAGATCTCGCTGCGCGGCTGCTTCGGGCCGACGTCAGTCCCGCCGCACGCACGGGGTGGCTCACCTCCGCCCTTCACCGACCCCGTCAACGCACCCATCAACGCATTCGGCCGGCCAATCATCGACGCGGCGCTCGACCCGGACGAGCCCGAACTCGGCCACCACCTGACCCTGCTGGCCGAGACGCCGCGCGGCTACGCCAACCTCTGCCGACTGATCTCGCGGCTGCGGCTCGAGAGCCCGCGCGAGACGCCCCGCCTGGCCTTCGACGCGCTCGAGGCGCCGGGTGGGACCGACGGGCTGATCTGCCTCACCGGCTGCCGCCACTCGCCACTGGCGGCGGCGCTCGACGGGAGCTGGGCGGAGGGAGAGGCGATGGCGAAGCGCCTGCTGCGTGCCTTCGGGCCGGACCGGCTGTTCGTGGAACTCCAGCACACCGAGGCGAAGGGCGACGGGCCCCGCAATCGTCGGCTGGGCCGGCTGGCGGACCAGATGGGCCTGCCGGTGGTGGCCACGAACAACGTCCACATGCACCGCCCCGAGCGCCACCGGCTGCAGGACGTGCTCGTCTCGATGCGGCACCGCACGACCCTCGACGGCTCCCACCCGTGGCGACGCCCCAACGTGAATGCGCACCTCGTTCCCCCCGAGGTGATGGCCCGCCGCTTCGAGAGCCGCCCCGACGCGCTCCGCCACACCCTCGAGATCGCCGAACGCTGCCGCACCTTCGACCTCACCGAGGACCTCGGCTACGAATTCCCCGACTTCCAGGGCAGCGACCGGGGCGGCGCGCTCGAGACGCTCGCGGCCATCTGCCTGGCGGGCATCGCGGAGCGCTACGCCCCCGGCTCGAAGCAGGAGGCGGAGGCGGAGGAACGGCTGCACCAGGAACTCAAGCTGGTGGACCTGCACGGACTCGCCGGCTTCTTCCTCGTCTATCGCGACATCATGAACCTGGCGCGCGACGTGGCCCGCGAGGTCCGCGGCGACGCGCCCCGCGCGCACTCCTCCCTGCCCCCGGGCCGCGGGCGCGGCTCGTCCGTCTCCTCGATCATCTGCTACCTGATCGGGCTCTCGCACGTGGACCCCGTCCACGCCGACCTCTACCTGGGCCGCTTCCTGAACGAGGCGCTCCGGAGCGTGCCCGACATCGACCTCGACTTCCCCCGCGAGATCCGCGAGGAGCTGATCCTCCGCATCTACGAGCACTACGGGCACGAGCACGCGGGACTCGTCTGCACCTTCCCGACCTTCCGCTTCAAGTCGGCGGTGCGCGAGATCGGCAGGACCCTCGATCTGCCGCAGGGCGACCTCGAGAAGCTGGCCAAGCTCGGCGAGTCGTGGAAAGCGCACGGCATCCGGGGCGAGCTCGAGCGCATCCCCGAATTCCGCGAGAAGATGGATGCCCCGCTGTGGCAGGCGCTGGCGGCGCTCGGCGAGGAGATCGCGGGGCTGCCCCGCCACGTCTCGCAGCACGTGGGCGGGATGATCATCTCGAGCCGGCCGCTGGTGGAGATCGTCCCCATCGAGCCCGCCGCCTGGGAGGGCCGCTACCTCTGCCAGTGGGACAAGGACTCCTGCGACGACGCGGGCTTCATCAAGATCGACTTCCTGGCGCTGGGCATGCTCTCGCTGGTCGAGGACGCGGTCGACCTGATCGCCGAGCGCGACGGAACGCCGCCCGACCTCTCCCGCATCGACTACGAGGACGAGCAGGTCTACGACCGGATCTGCGACGGCGATACCGTCGGGCTCTTCCAGGTGGAGAGCCGTGCCCAGATCCAGATGATCCGGCGCGTACAGCCCCGGAATCTCGAGGACCTCGCGGTACAGGTCGCGATCGTGCGGCCCGGGCCGATCGTGGGCGGCGCGGTGAACCCGTACGTGAAGCGGCGGGAGCTGATGCGCGAGAACCCCGACTTCCGCGTCCCGTACGAGCATCCCCTGCTCGAGGAGGCGCTCGGCGAGACGCTCGGCGTGATCATCTACCAGGACCAGGTCCTGCAGGTCTGCCGCGCCCTCGCCGGCTTCAGCGACGGCCAGGCGGAGAGCCTGCGGCGCGCGATGAGCCGGAAGCGCTCGCAGGAGGCGATGCAGGCACACCGGAAGGCCTTCATGGAGGGAGCAGCCGCGCGGGGCGTGGACGAAGTCACCGCCGACCGGATGTTCGAACAGGTCGCCGCCTTCAGCGAGTTCGGCTTCCCGAAGTCGCACGCCGCCGCCTTCGGTCTTCTGGCCTATCAGTCCGCCTGGCTGCGCCACTACCACCCTGTGGAATACTACGTGGCACTTTTCAACAATCAGCCCATGGGGTTCTACAGTCTGGACGCCCTCGGACGCGATGCGCGACGGAACGGCATACACCTGCTCCTGCCCGACGTGAACCGGTCATCCGTGGAATGCACCGCCGAGGGAGACCACCTCCGGATCGGCCTCGGATTCGTTCGTGGACTCGGTGTGGAAAACGCGGAAAAGATCGTGTGGGAACGTGGATATCGGGGTCCCTTCACCTCCCTGGCGGACTTCCTGCGCCGCACCCCCGCATCCATCAGGCGCCCCGCCGTCGAGAACCTCGTCTGGGTTGGCGGCTTCGAGACGATGGGACTGACCCGGCGCGAACTCCTCTGGCAGACCGGCCTGTGGCTCGGGCCGGAGTCCGATGCCGCACGCACCAGCACCCGCGGTGACCACGCACAGCGCGAACTGCCCCTCGACGACCCCTATGCCGGGGTACGGTTCGACGACCTGGACGACGCCGACCGGATGATCGCCGAGTACCGAATGCTCAAGTTTTCCACATCTCTCCATCCCCTCGAGCTTCTGGGCGAGCAGCTCCCGCGCGACCGCGTCACGGCCGGGCGGCTCCCCCACCTTCCACAGCGCTCGCAGGTCTGCGTCGCAGGCATGGTCACCGCCCGACAAAGACCCTCAACTGCCAAGGGCTATGTCTTTATCCTGATGGAAGATGAAGATGGTCCTATAAATGCGATCGTGAAACCGAAAATCTATGAACGAGACCGGAATCAGGTGCGAGCCGAGCCCTTCGTTCTGGTCCGTGGCACGCTCCAGAAAGACGGCAAGACCATCAATGTGATCGCCGATTCCATCCGTGCGATCCGGCCCGGTTCGGGGACATGTGGAAAACTTTTCCACACTACACATCTGCCCGGCACGACGGAGTGGTGGAGTGATCGTGCCCGCGGTGACGCGGCTGCACTGG
>DATFJS010000022.1:0-5265 GCA_035269045.1 Longimicrobiales bacterium
GTTCGTGGGGTCGAGCAGAAGCGGTTGAGCCCCAAGTCAGGCTCGTCTGAGACCTAAGCATCAACTCTGTTGGCAGGATGGTCGAACGGCGCCACTCCGCGAACGCCGGATCTTCTACTCTCGCAGGAGGTCGAGCGCGAACTGCGACGCGGACTCGTACCAGGGAGAGATCGGCGCACGCCGCAGGCGGAACGGATCGTCCCCCGCCCGGACCACCCCCCCGTAACACGAGGGCGAACAACGAAAGCCGATCTCCCGGACGAGCTCCCGATTCGCCTCGGAGAACTCGGCGGGTCGCCCGTACGGGTAGGCGAAGAGATCCACGGGCGAACCCAGGATCTCCTCGAGCGTCGATTTGGAATCGACGAGTTCGCGCCTGGCCTCTTCGCCGTGCACCGTCCCGAGGTCCACGTGATTCACCGTATGCGCACCGATGTCGAAACCGCGCTCGTGCAGGTCCACCAGATCCGGCCAGTCCATCCACTCGGACTCGATTCCAGCCTCGACGTCCCACCACGCCTGATGCCGGGTGCCGATGAAGCCGGTCGTCACGAAGAAAGTGGCGGGGAGCCTGAATTCCTCCAGGATCGGCGCTGCGGTTCGGTGGTTGTCGAGGTATCCGTCGTCGAAGGTGATGGCCAGTCTGGCGGACATCGACTCACCTCTGTCCAGGGCGTTCAGGAGCTCGGGGAGGGGAACGACGTCGAAGTGGGTCCTGAAGAGCCGGCACAGATCCCGGAAGCCCCGCACGCTGTACGAGAGGCTGTTGGTCGGATAGCGGTCGTCGATGCGGTGGAAGGCGACGATGACCCCACGCTCTCCCAGCAGGTGGTGGAAGAGCCCGGTTCGCAACGATGCCTGGGCCAGCGCCCCCTTCAGGAAGGATCGCACGCGTACTCCTTACATGGCTCGGATCGGAAACCCAATCTAACGGGGGGGCGCGTCAGCGAGCTCGCCGGCTCGCCGCTCGTAGAGGAGTTCGTATCTGGCCGCCATCGCGGACGCATCGTAGCGCTCGGAAAACCTCCGGTGGGCCGCCTGTCCGCAGGCCCGCCGCAGCGCCGGGTCCGTGGCCATCCGCACAAGTGCCCCGGCCATGGCGTCGATGTCGCCGGCCGGAACGAGCAGTCCGTGTGTGCCCGATTCGAGGGCGTTCGGGATCCCGCCCACGGCGGTGGAGACCGTCGGGCACCCCGCCGCCATCGCCTCCAGCAGGATCATCGGGAGCCCCTCCCGGTTCGAGGCGAGAACGTGGACGTCGAACACCTGCAGCAACTCGTGCACATCCGAACGCACGCCGAGAAAAAGGACGTGGGGCGCGATGCCGAGCTCCTCGCACAGCGCCTCGAGCCGCGCGCGCTCCGAGCCGTAACCGGCGATGACCAGGGTCGAGCGCGCAGAGTCGGGCAGACGATCCAGGAGCGCGGCGAACGCGCGGATCAGCAGTTCACAGTTCTTCTCCGGCTCGAGTCGCGAGGCATAGCCGACCACGAACGCGTCGGGGGCGAGCCCCAGCTCCCGACGCTTCGCATCCGTGTCGATGACCGCGCCGTACAGGGCGCCGTCGATGCCGTTCGGGATCGTGACCAGCTTTCGTCGTGGGATCTTCTCGTACCGACGGAGGTCCGCGGTGACCGAGTCGGCGCAGCCGACGACCCGATAGGCGAGGTGGGACAGGCAGTGCTCGATCACTCTCCAGCGAAGTCGGTCCGGCCACTGCCGGGAGTGGTCGGTGTGGACGAGGGTGCGCACACCGGCGATCCGCGCGCCGAGGCCGCCATCGAAGAAGCACTCGGTGTTGTGCGTGTGGACGACGTCCGCTGGATGCTCCAGCAGGTGTCGGCGGACCTTCAGAAACCCGAGGTAATCCGCTTCGTCGCCCCGGTCGAGGGAGTACACCCGGGTTCCGAGATCCCGCTCCAGCGCGTCGGCGAGGGCTCCGCGTCGACGGAGGCACAGCACCGATACCTCGAACCTGGTGCGATCGAGCGTCCGGACCAGGGTGTCCACGACTCGGGGCAGACCCCCCGGGTGGAGGTCGTGCGTGACCTGGAGTACGCGAAGACGGCTCATGACCCGCGGCGGAGATGTTCCAGGAGTTCGGACAGGCAGCGGTCGATTCGGTCGAAGGAGGACCGGAAGACATCGGGCGGATGCCCCCACGGGTCGGGGATCAGGCGTCGGGAGGGAGAGCCGGGATCCAGGTCTCCCAGGGCGACCACGAGCGTGTCCGCGCCGAACTCGTCCCGGACGCCTGCGACCTGGCCCGGCTCCATCACCACGACGAGCGTCCGGTCATCGGCCGTGCACTGCGCGAGAACCCGGGAGGTGTGTGACGAGAGGTCGAGCTGTCGTTCGGCGGCGACCTCCATCGCACGCTCCGGCGAGCCCCGGCCCGGCTTTATGAATCCGGCCGACTCGACCGCGGGCCGCGACGTCGTGTCGCTTCGGGCGAGCAGGTCCAGCATCCGCTTTTCGGCGTACGGGCTGCGGCAGACATTCCCCAGGCAGACGAACAGCACCCTGTCGATCGGGGGCGTCCGTTCCAGGAAGGTGGTCGCGCGTCGCCGCCAGAGGGGGTGAAAGGTCCGTACCAGGACACTGCGCCCGGCCTTGGCCACGGTCCGCAACGGGTTGTTCATGGTGTCCTGCCGTTCATGAGGTCCCTCATCCTCATCGCGTCCGGGCGCACGCTACCGGAACAGGTCTGCGAACCATGTGGTCGACTCTCGAAGGAAGGGGCGCGGATCGGTGAGGCGGAATACCTCCCATCGGTTCCCGGGGCGCCAGGGGAGAAGGAATCTCCCCAGCGCACCGAGTCGTGACGGAAGTCGGGGATGAAGAGTCCGATACCGGGACGGCGCGCGCAATATCCACAGCAGATGATCGACGTCGCCCCAGAACCACCTCGATCGCACACCCGAACGAAACTCCGGAGTCGGCGGGCGCCTGCCGTCGAGGAGGACCTCCGTGAGGAGGAGGGGAAAGTCGACCCCGGCATCGATCGAGAGCTGGAGGGAGCCCCAGAAGCGGGCATTGATCTCCATGAGGTAGGGGGTGCCGGTCGCGGACTCCTCCTTGAACTCGATCATCGCGACGCCGGTCCATTTCAACCTCCGCATCAGGCTCGCCGCGTGGGTGCCGAGGTCGTCGCGGACAGGCACACTTTCCCGATAGACGCTCACGCCCCCGGTCGGGGGCTTCTCGCGGAGCCGACGATGCGCGAAGGAGGCGACCACCTCGCCCCCGGCGGCCAGCACGAAGACACCGAGGCCCGGACCCCGAACCCGCCGCTGCACGAGGACGGGAAAGGCAGCCTCCGGGATCTCGGCGAGGCCATCCGCAAGCTCCTCGGAGGTTTCCACCAGTCGAACCTCGGTCCGCAGCAACCGACCTTCACCTGCCACGGCCGATCTCGCAGGCTTCAGAATCACCGGCCACCCGGTACTCTCCGCAAAGCGAATCGCCGCGTCCGCCTCGCCGCGCCCGACCACCACCTGGTCGGGGACCGGCACCGCCTCCTCCTCCGCGAGGCTCATGAGTCGAGCCTTGTCGGATGCCAGGGCGTACGCGTCCAGGTCGGGGATCGCCAGTCGCGGCAGTGAGGCGCGCGCCTCCGGACCGACGGCCTCGGCCGCCTCCAGCAGAGCCACGGCCGAAGGATCCGTCATCGGGATGACCAGGTCGCATCCGGTCTCCGCCACGACCCGGTGGATGGCCCGCGCGAAGGCACCGGTGTCCTCGAGGACGTCGGGCACGCGGACCTCGTCGGCCGAGAACCGCGAGGCGCCGGCGAGCGAACGACCCGACGCCGAGCTCACCAGGACCCTGTGGCCGGCGCGACCCAGAGATCGCACGGCAGCGAGCGTGGAGCGCTGTTCGCCGTCTGTGACGAGAATAGTGGCCAAAGCGGGCTGCCGTACGGTGAGGGGATACCCGCGGAGGATGGCGGTGTCCTGGTTCGTGTGCAACGGGCTTCCCGGGGCCGACGGTCTCGGACGGGCGACGGTGACTGCCGCTATCCGCGGTCGTCCCGGTCCGGAAGGCGCCGATCGACCTCCGCAGCGAGTTTGGCGGAGAAGTCGTCGTCCCGCATGCACCTGAAGTGTGGTGCGTGAGGTCCGAACCCGGCCAGCACGGGTTCCAGCTCGGGTGACGGCGGGGCCAGCGGGATGGACAGGGCTTCGAGCGTCCCGACATGGGGTCGAAGTACATGTTCCATCAGCCCCACGTACTGCGAGTCCGGTTCCATCAGGACGACCGGCCCGGGGATGGAGCGGAGTCCGTACCTGTGTTGTGCCATGACCTGCACATGATACTGGGCTGCGAGGCGCGCGAAGGACTCCGCGTCCAGCTCAGGCAGCACCTCGGAGATCCTGGCCGCAGCGAATTGCAGGTTTTCGTCCGCATCCGTGCCCGGCAGTTCGTCGGGAGCGATCCGCGCCGGCGCACCCGTATTGAGCTGGATAAGCGTGGTCAGATTGGCGACGGACCCGGGATTCGAGAAGATGCGACGTCTCAGGTCGGCGGGGTTGGCCGGGTCGGCGGGTCCGACGGGGGCGTCCGCCTGCGCCGACGCCGTGAGGCGCTTTGAGCGTCGCCTCACGAAGGGCTCGCGGACCCGACCCAGCACCTTCACCAGCGCGCGCGTCTCCCGCCGTCCCCAGGTCGAGGTGAAGGCCCACCGCTCGAAGCGCCCGTTTCCCGTCTGTCCGAGGCTGAGCGGGTCGATCAGGATCAGGGTTGGAGCGGGCGCGCCCCCGCAACGGAGGTTGCGCGCGATTTCGAGTCCGAAGGCGGCAGCCGACGAGTACGCGACCAGGTGTACCGGACGCGATCCGGCCCGCTCGCGGATGGCCGACTCGTAGATGTCGACCCACTCCTCGAACGACTGGTCGATGCCGCGAGCCCCCAGCAGGTACGGGTCCTGCACGGCGATGATCTCGCGAGGAGTCTTCAACCGTTCGACCATGCGCCGGTACGGGGCGGGCGATCCCCCGGCCGGTGAGACAAGGAACACGGGTGCCAGCTCGGGAGGGCCCTCACGAAGCGTGACCAGCGGGGAGACTTCTCCGGCGTCCTGTTCGAAATTCCCCGAGAGGATCCGATCGATCGCCTCGGCCTGCTCTTCCGGCGTCGAGAACACGAACACCCAGCGTTCGTCGATCTGGTCGACGTCGAGGTCGAACGCATCGCGGAGCCGCTGGGCCAGCCGATACACGCTCAGGGAGTCTCCACCGGCGGCGAAGAACCCCTGACCCGGCT
>DATFJS010000023.1:0-13602 GCA_035269045.1 Longimicrobiales bacterium
CTGGGCTGCCGGCCCCTCCTCGTACATCGGCCAGCTCGTCGAACTGGCTGGTGGCACCCTTCGTCCCGCCGGCCTCCCACCCCTGTACAGCCCCGTCTCGCCGGAGGCGCTGATCGCCTCGGCCGTCGACGTCATCCTCCTGTCCGGCGATTCCGACATCGATCCCCGCCTGGTGCGCGGACGACGGCTGGAGCGGATCCCCGACTGGGTCGAAGTCCCGGGACCGGAAGTCCGGCAGGCCGCCTGGGTCATCGCCGACGCGCTGCATCCGGGCCTCGGCCGCAGCCCTCCTGCGCGCAACGACGGTGGGCCCGGCGACGGTGAGCCCGACTCCGGCATGGAACGCCGTCCGTGAGCCGCCGAACCCGGATCCTGCTCCTGGCGCTCCTCCCGGTCGCGGCGCTGATCATCGGCGTGCTCCTGGGATCGGAGCGTATCGCACCCGGAGAGGTCCTCACGGCCCTCGGGGGCGGGGGTGATTCGGCCATCCGGACGATCGTCGTCGACTTCCGGCTTCCGCGCGTGCTTCTCGCCCTCGTCCTGGGAGGCGGGCTCGCGGTCGCCGGCGCCACCTTCCAGGCGCTTCTCCGCAATCCGCTCGCCGAGCCCTACATCCTCGGCGTGTCCGGGGGTGCCGCCGTGGGCGCCGTGGTCGTGCTCGCGCTGGGCATCACGACCGCGGGCAGCTGGTCTCTCCCGCTCGCCGCCCTGGTCGGGGCACTCGTGGCGATCGTCCTCGTCTTCAGGGTCGCGTCGGTCGGCGGACGCGGCAGCCACATCGACGTCCGTGTCCTGCTGCTGGCGGGGGTCGTGGTCGGCGCCTTCTTCAGCGCGGTCATCGCCCTGATCCTGGCGCTCTCCAGCGCCCGCATCGTGCAGACCGCCGTCTACTGGATGATGGGCAGCCTCACGAACTCGGACTGGGGGGAAGTCGCGATCGCGACGGCGTACACGCTTCCCGCGATCGGGCTCCTGCTCGCGCGGGCCCGAGACCTCAACGCGATCTCGGTCGGGGAGGAGTCGGCGCTCTACCTCGGTGTCGACGTCGAACGCGTGAAGTGGATGGCCCTCCTCGTCGCGTCGCTCATCACCGCCGCCGGCGTGTCGGTCGCCGGCGTCATCGGCTTCGTCGGTCTGGTCGTCCCGCACACGCTCCGCCTCGCCGTGGGCGCGGACCACCGCACCCTTCTGCCGCTGTCGTTCCTCGTGGGTGGTGCCTTCCTCGCGATCGCCGATGTGGTGGCGCGCACGACCATGCCGGGGACCGAGATCCCCATCGGCGTGGTGACCGCCTTCGTGGGAGTCCCCATCTTCCTCCTCCTCCTCCGCCGGAGCGCCGCGTGAGGATCGAGGGTCGGGGCCTCACCGTGTGGTACGACGGCGCGAGTCGTCCGGCCCTGAAGGATGTGGACATCGACGTGCCGTCGGGCGCATTCCACGCCGTGCTCGGACCGAACGGGTCGGGGAAATCGAGTCTGATGCGTGCTCTGCTCGGCGTGCAGCCGGTCCGGTCCGGCACCGTCCGGATCGGAGACCGTGCGCTGGAGGACTGGAGCCGCAGGGAGCTGGCCAG
Organism: Longimicrobiales bacterium; assembly: GCA_035269045.1. Taxonomy (GTDB): domain Bacteria; phylum Gemmatimonadota; class Gemmatimonadetes; order Longimicrobiales; family Gaopeijiaceae; genus Gaopeijia. The sequence continues at coordinate 1,574 of DATFJS010000023.1, forward strand.
GCATGTGGCCGCCGTGGCCCAGTCGGAGGCGATGCCCTTCCCGATGACCGTGCGGCAGCTCGTCGGCATGGGGCGCTACGCACATCTCGGCGCACTTCAGGCGGAGCGTCGGGAGGACCTCGAGGCGGTGGTGGACGCCCTGGAGCGGTGCGACGCCCTCGAGCTGGCGGACCGGGCGGTCCAGACGCTCTCGGGCGGTGAGCTCCAGCGGGTACGCATCGCCCGCGCCCTCGCTCAGCACCCGCATGTCCTCGTTCTCGACGAACCCACCGCTTCCCTCGATATCGGGCACGAGATGGGTATCCTCGAACTCCTCAGGGGTGCGGCGCAGTGTGGGATCACCGTGCTCTGGATCACGCACCACCTCGATCAGGCGGCGCGCTACGCCGAGCGGATCCTCCTGCTGCGGGAGGGTCGGGTCGGAGCGGTCGGGACGCCGGCCGAGGTGATGACGGTCGACAACCTGGCCGCCGCCTACGGATGCGGGATCGCCGTGAACCCGGATCCGGTCACGGGGTCACCGCGCGTCACCGCCCTCGAGAACGACCCCGCGTAGGATCCCGGTCGACCTCGCTCGCCTCGACGTGCAGCTGGACGTAGCTCTCCATTCGACTCGGCGCGATCCGTCCCGCCTCGAACGCGGCACGCACGGCACACCCCGGTTCGTGGACATGGGTGCAGCCGCGGAAGCGGCACTCCCCGAGGTACGGCTCGAACTCCGGGAAGCAGACGTCGAGTTCGGAAGCCGGCACGCCCCACACGCCCACATCCCCGAATCCCGGTGTGTCCGCGACCCGCCCTCCACCTCGGAGTGACAGGATGCGGGCCGTCGACGTCGTGTGACGTCCGCGCGCCAGCTTCCTGGACAATTCACCCGTCTCGAGACCCAGCGTGGGATCCAGCGCGTTCAGAATCGACGACTTTCCGACACCCGAAGGCCCCACCAGGCAGCTCGTGCCGTCGCGTACCACCTCGGCCAGTTCGTCCAGCCCGTCGCCGCGGAGCGCACTGACGGCCCAGGTGCGGTAGCCCATCCCGGGGTAGAGGTCCAGGAACCGGGCGGCGGATGCGGTCGCGCCGTCGAGGTCCATTTTGTTGACGACGACGTGCGCGTCGATCCCGCTCGCTTCCGCGATCACGAGGAGCCGATCCACCGTCGCCATGCGCGGCTCCGGATCGACGGCGGCGATGACGGCGAACATCCGGTCGATGTTGGCGGCCACGACCTTCGCGTGCCGGTCCCGGACCCCGCGCCGGACGATCTGGCCTTCGCGCTTCTCCACTTCCGCGATGACCCAGGCCTCGTCTCCCGACGAGATGTCCGCCTTCTCGACGCGGACCCGGTCGCCGATCACGACCCGGTCACCCGTACGGACCTGCTGCTTGAGACGACCTCGCAGGCTCGCGTCGACCCGGGTCCCGTCGTCGAGACGCACCTCGTACCGGCCCCCCTCGACGCGCCAGACCCATCCCTTCGCCTCGGTCACGCCGATACTCCGCCGAATCCCTCGCCGAGTAGTCGGCGAAGGGCGGATACGACGATGCCCCGGAGGCGACGCATCGCATCCGGGGCATCATTCACTTCGCTGGGAGTACGGTCACCCGCACCCTGACCGGACATCACGCCGCGAACGACTCCAGCGCCGCACCCTTCACACCTTCGCGCAGACGGCGAAGCGCACGATCCCGAAGCTGACGGATCCGCTCGCGCGTCACACCGAGCATGTTTCCGATCTCCTCGAGCGTGTGCTCCCGCTCGCCCTCGAGGCCGAAGTAGAGACGCAGGACCTTCGCGTCTCGCGGCTCCAGCGTGGTGAGCGCGTCGGTGATCATCTCGCCCAGGAGACGGTCCTCGACCTCCAGCTCGGGCTCGGCGGCCTCTTCGGTGACGAACCGCTCGACGAGCTGGGAGTCCTCCGAGTCACCGATCGGCGCATCGAGACGGATCTCGGCGGCGTTCAGCGTCTGGAGCGACTCGACCAGTTCCGGCGTCAGGTCGGTGGCCTTGGCCAGCTGCTCCGACGTCGGATCCTTGCCGAGCTCCTGCTTGAGGCGCTCCTTCTCGCGGAAGATGCGGGCGAGATCGCTCGCACGATTGAGCGGCACACGCACGGCGCGGCCGTGGTTGGCGAGCGAGGCCAGGATGGCCTGACGAATCCACCACACCGCGTAGGAGATGAACTTCACGCCCTGCTCGGGATCGAACTTCCGAGCCGCGGTGACGAGGCCGACATTGCCCTCCTGAATCAGGTCCGTCAGCGAAACACCACGATTCTGATACTTCTTGGCGACCGAGATCACGAAGCGCAGATTGGCGCGGGCGAGCTCCTGGACCGCGTCCTCGTCTCCGTTCTGGGCGCGGGCGCCGAGCTCCTTCTCCTTCTCGGGCGTGATCAGCTCGTGGCGCGACACGTCGCGCAGGTACTGATCCAGTGCGGTCTTCTCGTCGAGCGTAGCGTCGAATCCGGTAAGCGGATTCTTCTTGCTCTTCTTCCGCGGCTTCTTCTTGGTCTTGGTCGCCATCGATCTATCTCCTCCACCGGGTGGTCGGTGGTCGGGAATCCGGCGGACCTGCCGCCGCAATGCCTTCTGAAAAATGCAGAGCCCTGTAACCTCTTGTGGCAGGGCAAAAAAATCAACAGCCATGTCGGGCGGGGTTCCTCGGCGCCACAATGTTTCGGACCCCTGATCGCCTCGAACCTCGAGACGAACCCACCCGTGGCGGACGTCCATCATGACGGTGGACGGCCTCGGCTGCAACGGAGTCGTAACCCTCCCCCGGATTCGGGTTCCTCCAAACCTTTCTTCATCCTGTCCTTCTGCCGAGGGCATAACGATATCTGAATCGGACAGCTGTACCTCCGCCCCTGCCCGAGCGCATCGGTACGCCGCCGATCCCGTCCGATCTCGGCATTGATCCGACCCCCGACCGCGGGTAGCATCGGAGCATGACGGAACCCACCAAGATCATCCGCGATCCGCTCTGGAACACCATACGCCTCTCTCCGGTCGCGCTCGCGATCGTCGACACTCCGGCGTTCCAGCGCCTGCGGTACATTCGGCAGCTCGGATTCGGACACCTGGTATACCCCGGCGCGACCCACACGCGGTTCGACCACGCGCTCGGCGTCTATCACCTCACCCGGACCGCACTCCGCCGTCTGCGCGAGACGTCCATGGCCCCGGAGGAGGCGTGGCGTGGTGCGGAGCTGATTCCATACGCCGCACTTCTTCACGACATCGGGCATTACGCGTATTCCCACGCGCTCGAGGAGCTGGAGGCGGACCGCGTGCCCGCCGATCACGAGGAGGTGAGCGGGCACTTCTTCCAGCTCGCCCCGATGCAGGAGGCACTGGCGCCGCTCGGCGCGGGCGCGGTGGAGCGACTCCACGATCTCATCCGGGGTCGAAGCGATCTCCCGCTCCGGGGTCTGGTCAGCGGCAGCCTCGATCTCGACAAGATGGAGTACCTGCGACGGGACGCCCACTTCTGCGGTGTGCCCTTCGGCGACGTCGACGTGGACCGACTCCTCACCGGCCTCCGGCTCCTCCAGGACCCCGACACCGGCGCCTGGGAGATCGGCGTGCACGAGAAGGCGATCGCGGCCCTCGAGTCGCTGCTGTTCGCCAAGTACCAGATGTTCAGGAACGTCTACTGGCATCACGCGGTGCGGTCGGCCACGGCGCTCTACAAGCGCATCGTGGACGACGCCGTCGCCTCGGGCATCATCGATCCGGACGAACTCGTGGGTCCGACCGACGAGGAGTTGCTGTACGAGATCGCGAGGCGTGCCCTCGAGATGGATTCGCCGGTCGCAGACCGACTCTCCTCGAGGTGGATCCCCGCCCTCCGCAACCGGCGGCTCCCGAAACGCGCGCTCGAACTGACCGCTGCGGACCTGGAGGGAGCCTCGCTCGCGGACTGGATCCTGGGCGAGGACGCCACCGAGCGCCGACGCGTCGAGGACGAGCTGGCCCTCGGACTCGGGCTCCACCCGGGCGAGGTGATGGTCGACTTCCCGGTGAAGTCCCGGATGTTCTCGCTGGATGTTCTCGTGCGGCGCCGCAACGGATCTGTCCAGCGGCTCGGATCCGAGGGTCTCCCCGGCGTGCTCGACCTGCCACGCGTCAGCGAGGAGCTCTACCGGACCGCTCGGGTCCTGAGGGTCTACACCTTCGAGCGTCGCGACGTGGACCCCGACTACTGGACCGACCGACTGCTCGTCTCCGACTGACGCGGCGCGCCCGCGCCGCGAACCAGCCCACCGAACGACCGTTGCGCGATCCCGAGGGCGGATCGTATCGTGGGAACCCGAACAAACCACGAAGATCGTCCGTCCACCCGTCGATGCCCACTCGAGACTCTCCCCTGCGCACCTGGGTCCGCGAACACGCGGAGAATCGACCCGGTGTGTACCGCATGTACGGGCGAGACGGACAGGTGCTCTACGTGGGAAAGTCCGTGAAGGTACGCACGAGGCTCCTCTCCTACTTCCGTGCCGAGCCGGGTGAGAAACCGGCCGAACTTATTCGCGAGACGCGCCGGATCAGCTGGGACTACATCCCCGACGAGTTCGGGGCGCTGGTTCGGGAGATGCGTCTCATCCAGGAACAGCGCCCACGATTCAACGTCCAGCACAAGCGGAAGCGCGCGTACGCCTTCGTGAAGATCACCGCAGAGCGGGCGCCCCGGGTGCTACCGGTGTCGAGCGTCTCGGAAGACGGTGCGCTCTACTACGGCCCCTTCCCCCGCGTGGGCCGGGTGGCGCAGACCATCCGCGACCTCGCCCACTCGCTCGGACTGCGGGACTGCGCGGGCGCGACGCCCATTCACTTCGCCGACCAGCTGGACATCTTCGGTACCGCTGACCGCACACCACTCTGCATGCGGGCCGAACTCGGCTCCTGCATGGGCCCGTGCGCCGGCATGGTGTCGGCGAAGGACTACCTGCGCAGGCTCGACGAGGCCCGGCGTTTCCTCGAGAACCGCACCCGGACGCCGCTCCATCGGATCCAGGCGCGCATGGAGGAGGCGGCGGCGCGCATGGACTTCGAGTACGCCGCCATCCTGCGAGACCGGCTGGAGAGGCTCCGGATCTTCCAGCAGGAACTCACCGCCTTCCGGGGACACGTCGAGAGCCTCCGGTTCATCTATCGCGCACGCGGGCACGCCGGGCGCGATCGGCTCTACCTCATCCGCGCCGGGCGCATCCGTGATCATCTGCCGGTGCCGCGCAGTCCCCAGCGGATCGACCGGGCGCGGGAGCGGATCCGGGAAGCGTTCACCGGACCCGAGGCCGGACCGGGCGCGCTCTCGGCGCACGACGCCGCCGAGGTCCTGCTGGTCGCCCGGTACTTCCGGCTTCACGAAGAGGAGCGGGCCCGGACGCTGGAACCCGACGCGGTCCTCAGGCAGCTGCGCCGCGCCGTCCCACCGCCTGTCGCACAGGTGTTCGGGGTCGAAGTGGCCGGCGCGGCCTGATCGCCGGGACCGCCGTCAGGCCTTCAGTTCGGCGCCCGCCATCTTCAGGATACGGTCGAACTCCTTCTTCTTCACCGGCTGCACGGAGAGTCGGGAGTTGTTGACCAGCACCATGTCGGAGAGGGCGTTCACCTCCTTCACGTCGGGCAGCCCCACCTGCTGGTCGAACTTCTGGACGAACTCGATGTCGACCAGCCACCAGCGCGGATCGTCCTCGTCCGACTTCTCGTCGAAGTACTTGTTGTCCGGGTCGAACTGGGTGGGATCCGGATAGGCCTCGCGAACCACCCGCGCGACGCCCACGACCGCGGACGGACGCTGGCGGGAGTGGTAGTAGAGGACGAGGTCGCCCTCCTTCATCTCCTGCATGTTGTTTCGCGCCTGATAATTCCGGACGCCGTCCCACATCGTGCGTCCGTCCTCCTTCAGGTCGTCGATGGAGTAGACGTCCGCCTCGGACTTCATCAGCCAGTAGTTCGTCGCCATGGATCGGGGTGTTCGGGGTGCCGGCCGAGCCGGTAGGGATTCGCCTTCCCCACATACCGATCAGGGGGTGGGCGGGTCCATGGGCGGAGCCGCCGAACACCGGGTTGGTTGGCGAGCATCGCGACAGATCCCTAGGCTGACCGGGTGACTCGTCGCCCTCACCACTCGGACCGCCACGGCCGTGAACCTCCGCCTCGATCTTCCTCTCGCTGTTGGTCTTCTCGTCACGTTGCTCGTGGGTTGCGCAGAAGAACCGCAACGCACCCGCGAATCGGGTGTCGTGGCTTCGAACACGACCGTCCCGTTATTCGCCCCGGAGGACCCGATACAGGAAATCGGAGAGTTCCTGGGCGGAGGCGACCAGACCCTCGACTTCGTGAGCGGGGTGACCGTCCTCGACGACGACCGAATCGCCGTGGTCGATCAGGGGCCGGCCGCGGTGTTCGTGTTCGACGCGGCAGGTACGCGCGTCGAATCGTTCGGCGGCAAGGGCGACGGCCCCGGGGAGTTTCGTGCTCCGGCCGACATCGGACTGCTCCCGGGCGACTCGATACGTATACTCGACGCGTGGGACCATACCGTGAGCATCCTCGGCCCCGACTTCGCATACGCACGGCAGATGCCGGCGGAGAGCCCCTTCCTGAACCGCTTCCTGCTCGAAGGAGCGCTTCTTCCGGACGAGCGTGAACGGGCGGAGCGGGCGCTCGCCGGCCGTGACTTTCCCGAAACCGGTACGGGCTTCCGCCCGGTTCGTCTCGCTGTCGACAGCACGGTCTGGATCCGTGAGCGAATCGGCGACGGGTCGGAGGCTTCGCTCTGGATCGTTCTCGACGCAGGGGGCACGCCGGGAAGAGCCGTCGAGCTGCCGGCCCGATTCGATCCACTGTTCATGGACGGGGAAGAGGTCGCCGGACGATGGCGGGGCGACTACGACGTGCACTACGTGCGTCGATATCGCCTGACCCCGAGCGGCGGGAGCGTCACGCTCCCGGACTGGCTGGAGATCCCGAGGGTCGGCTCGGATGCCGCGCCGATGCCGGACTCCATCGCGACCCGGTTCAGGGCCATCCTTCGGAATGCGGCGACGGAGCAGGAGATCCACTATTCCGTTCACGGAACCTACACACTGCAGATCGACTCAATCATGCGCGCATCGACCAGCGAGATTCCCGAGAGCATCGGCTTCGACGTGCTCCATGCCGACGAGCGGGGTTGGTCGATGGTCCTCACCAGCGCTGGACACTCGGGACTGTGCGCGATCCGCTACGGGTCAGGCGGCCCTCCCACCCTGCGGTCCGGAGTGGTCGCCTGCAGCGACTGAGTGTCGAGCCTAGCCCACCACCCCGCGCACCACCCCCACCACCAAACCGACCAGCACCAGCGGCAGCGGCCCCGCCTTTCCGCTCAGCAGTGCCACGCCGGCGACCGCGAAGATCACCCCCGCGACCATGTCCGGAATCGCCGGCGGCACCAGGGTGAGCGCCACGCCGAGCAGGGAGCCCGCGACCACCGCGCTCACCCCTCTGAGTCCCGCCTTGATCCCGGCCACCTCGCGGAGCCGGGCGAACCTGGGGGCGACGAACAGGACCGCGGCGAAGGCGGGCAGATAGATGCCGGCCGTGGCGAGCGTGGCGCCGGACACCCCGGCGGCCGCGAATCCTACGAAGGCGGCCAGCGTGCTGATCGGGCCCGGCACCGCCTGGGTGATCGCCACGCCGTCGAGGAACTGTCCGGCGGTCAGCCATCCGTACTGCTCGACGGCGACCGGCTGAAGCAGGACGACAAGCGTGTATCCGCCCCCGAACAGAACGGCCCCGATGCCGAGGTGGACGAGCGCGACGAGCGCCCACGCCGGAAGCGCGGCAAGCACGGAAGCTGCGCCACTCTGCGCCATGGCGAGTAACGGTAACGGTATCGCAACTCCGACGGCGTCCCTCGGCTCGCCCGATCGCCAGGCCGCCCAGGTCACGACTCCCCCGAGCAGCATCGCAGGCACGACCCACCCCCCGTACAGCACCGCGATCGCCACGCCGACGACCGCCAGCGCCACCTCGAGCCCGCCGACCACCGCCGTCCGGGCGAGCTTCACACCGGCCCTCAGGATGATCGCGAGCACGACGGGCTTGATGGTCGCCAGAACCGGATCGACCGCCGGGAGCGCCCCGTACGAGAAGTAGAGCGCCGACAGCCCGGTCACCATCAGGAAGGCGGGCATGAGGAAGGTGAGCCCCGTGATCAGCGCACCGGGCACACCTCGCGTGGCGTACCCGACGTGAATCGCCATCTCGCTGGAATTCGGGCCGGGCAGCAGGTTCGTGACCGCCATCAGCTCGAGGAATTCCTCTCTCGTGAGCCACCCGCGCTTCTCGACGACCTCCTCGAGCATGAGCGCGAGGTGAGCGTTGGGCCCGCCGAACCCGAGAAGGGCCAGCCGCAGGAAGACGGCGAAGAGCTCGCCGAGCCCGGGCTCGGACGTCGACCCTTCTCGGGTCCGCTCCACCCCACCTCGGGCGGTCACGACGTCGCTCGTCTCGCGACGGTCACAGCCGGGGTGTCAGCCCTCGGGCCCCGCCGCGATGACACCTTCGCCGACGTGCGCGTCGTACTGCGCGAAGTTGTCGCGGAACATGCGGACGAGTTTCTCGGCCTGCGCATCGTAGGCGGCGGAGTCGGCCCAGGTCCCGCGCGGCTGGAGCACCTCGCCGGGGACACCGGGAACGTTCACGGGCACCGCGAGCCCGAAGACCGGATCGGTCATCGTGTCGATGGCGTCCAGCTTTCCGGCCAGCGCGGCCGACACCATGGAGCGGGTGTGAGCGAGCTTCATCCGGCTGCCCACACCGTACGGCCCACCGGTCCAGCCGGTGTTCACCAGCCAGACGCGAGCACCGTGGCGCTCGAGCCGTTCGCCGAGCATCTCGGCATAGGCGCTCGGGTGCAGCGGCAGGAAGGGGGCGCCGAAACAGGCACTGAAGGTCGCCTTGGGCTCGGTCACGCCCCGCTCGGTACCGGCCACCTTCGCGGTATAGCCGGAGAGGAAGTGGTACTGGGCCTGATCCGGCGTCAATCGGGAGATGGGAGGCAGCACACCGAAGGCATCGGCGGTCAGGAAGACCACGTTCTGCGGATGCCCGCCACGGCTCGGCAGCACGGCGTTCGGGATGTAGTGGATCGGGTACGACGCACGCGTGTTCTGCGTGATCTTGGCGTCGTCGTAATCGATCGAACGGTCGTCCCGGAGAATCACGTTCTCGAGGATCGTCCCGAAGCGCTGCGTGGCCTGGTAGATCTCCGGCTCGCCATCGGGCGAGAGGCGAATGGTCTTGGCGTAGCAGCCGCCCTCGAAGTTGAAGACACCGTCGTCGCTCCACCCGTGCTCATCGTCTCCGATGAGTCCACGGGACGGATCCGCCGACAGCGTCGTCTTGCCCGTCCCCGAGAGGCCGAAGAAGAGGGCGACGTCCCCGTCGTCCCCGACGTTGGCCGAGCAGTGCATCGGAAGCACGCCCTGATCCGGAAGGCGGTAGTTCAGCGCGCCGAAGATCGACTTCTTGATCTCGCCGGCGTATCGCGTCCCGCAGATGAGGACGACACCCTCCGCGAAATTCACCACGACCGCGGTCGTGGACCGGGTGCCGTGACGGTTCGGGTCGGCATCCATCTCGGGTGCGTGCAGGACCGTGAAGTCGGGCACCATGCCACCGAGTTCGTCGGACTCGGGGCGGAGAAACATGTTGTAGGCGAACAGGTTGTGCCATGCGCTCGGCGTCACCACCCGGACGTTGATTCCGTGCTCCGGGTCGGCGCCGGCCTTGGCGTCCCGCACGAAGAGTTCACGGTCGTTCAGGTAGTCGACGATGTCGTCGCGGAGCGTCTCGTAGTAGTCCGGCGTGATCGGGACGTTGACGTCGCCCCAGTCGACGACCTCGGCGCACGACGGCTCCTTCACCGTGAACTTGTCGTTCGGCGAACGGCCCGTGTGGGGCGGCGTCTCCGCGCGGAATCCGCCGTCGGCGGCCAGGGTACCCTCGCCACGGCGCAGCGCGGCTTCCACCAGTTCGGCGGGTGAGAGATTCCAGTGCACGTCCTTCTTCGGTTCCAGTCCGTGCGTGTCGAGTCCGGCGGTGGCCACAGCAGCCCCCGTGTCGTTCGAGGAAACGGTCATTCGTCCTGTTCGTGGATGCTTCGGGGTCTCGATCCGGCCCCCGTCGACGTCGGATGGAACCCGTGTCGACGGGGTCCGGGGGAGACCTCAAGTCTGGTCGAATCGGAGCTGGCCGTCCACCGATGCGCGCGCCTGAACATCCACCGATGCCACGGTGGCGAGGTTCAGGATCTCCTGCTGGCTCGCGCCGCGCTGGAGCACGTGGACGGGACGGCCCATCCCCATGAGAACCGGTCCGATTACCTCGGCACGACCCAAACGATCCAGCAGCTTGTAGGCGACGTTCGCGGCCGACAGATGCGAGAAGACGAGGACGTTGGCCGCGCCCGTCAGATTCGAGAAGGGATAGACCTCCTGGAGCTTCTTCGGATCCACCGCGGTATCGGCCTGCATCTCTCCGTCGATCTCGAGTTCCGGCGCCCGCTCACGAACTCGCTGGACCGCCTCCGCGACCTTGGCGGCCTCGGGATGGCGCACCGATCCGAAGTTCGAGAACGACACCATCGCGATCCGTGGCCGGATGCCGAGTTCCGACACGAACCGGGCCGAGAGGAGCGCGATGTCCGCCAGCGCCTCGGCGTCCGGCTGGATGTTGACCGTGGTGTCCGCGAAGAAGAGGAGTTCCCGGTTGGGGAACGCGATCATGTACAGCCCCGCGACCCTCCGCACGCCGTCCTCGGTTCCGATCACCTCGAGCGCCGGGCGCAGGACCTCGGGATAGTTGGCCTCGATCCCGGCCACGACGGCGTCGGCCTGTCCGTCCCGAACCATGCCGCAGGCGAAGTAGATCGGCTTGTACATGTTCCAGCGGGCCTCCGCCATCGTCAGTCCCTTCCGTGCGCGATGCTGGAAGAGCTCTTCGGCGAACCCGTATCGGTTCTCGGCATCCTGCGCTGCGTAGTGGATCTCCACACCGTCGAGCGAGACGCCGATTTCCTCGGCCTTCTCCTGCACCCGGGGCGGTCGCCCGAGCAGGACCGGACGGCACACGCCCTCCTCGACCATCTGTGCGGCGGCGCGGATGATCGTGTCGTTGTGGCCTTCCGGGAAGACGATGCGCGCGGGACGTCGTCGCGCCCGCTGCGTCATCCACCGGATCACCTCCCGACCCGGTCCCAGCGAGGCCCGGAGACGATCCCGGTACTCGTCCAGATCGACCTCCTTCCGGGCCACCCCGCTCTTCATCGCGGCCTCCGCCACGGCGGGTGCGACGTAGAACAGCACGCGGTTGTCGAAGGGCTTCGGAATCAGATAGTTGCGTCCAAAGTGCAGGTTCTCGCCGCCATAGGCGTCGACCACGTTCTCGGGCACGTCGGCTCGGGCCAGCTCCGCGAGCGCCTTCGTCGCCGCCATCATCATCTCGGGGTTCACGCCCCGAGCCCGCACGTCGAGCGCACCTCGGAAGATGAACGGGAAGCCGAGAACGTTGTTGACCTGGTTCGGATAGTCGGACCGCCCGGTCGCGATGATCGCGTCGTCCCGCTCAGCCATCACGTCCTCGGGCCGGATCTCCGGGTCGGGGTTGGCCAGGGCGAACACGATCGGGTCCGCCGCCATACCGGCCACCATCTCGCGGCTCACAGCGCCGGCCACGGAAAGACCGATGAAGACGTCCGCTCCCTCCATCGCCTCCCGGAGTGTCCGGGCGCCGTCCGCGTCGTTCGCGTACGCCGCCTTGTACTTGTCCATGTCCGCGGAGCGGCCGGGGTAGATCACGCCCTTGGAGTCGCACATCACGATGTTCTCGCGAAGGACACCGAGCCTGCAGAGGTGATTCGCGGTCGCGATGGCCGACGCACCGGCCCCCGAGAACACGACCCTCACGTCGTCGATCTTCTTCTCGGCCAGTTCGAGCGCGTTCACGAGGGCCGCCCCCCCGATGATCGCGGTTCCGTG
>DATFJS010000024.1:0-2636 GCA_035269045.1 Longimicrobiales bacterium
AGGCCGGCCGACGCCATCGCCCACAGCTCCCAGTGGAATCCGAGCCCCTGAAGCTGACCATGGCTGCCGACGCCGGCCCGTCCGCCGGCCTCGACGAGGTCGCGCACGAACTCGGCGTGCTCCTCGAAGCGGTACTGGTCCTCTCGGAACCACTGCGCGCGACGCAGTGACGCGGCGTCGATCACCTCGTGGGGCACGAAGCGGCGCAGGCGCTCGTCGTCGTGCGGGTTGTCGGTCTCGTAGAACCAGTTCTCGGCCCACGGGCCGCCGTACGTCACCAGCAGGGTGGGGGTGTAGGTCCGCTCCTGCGCGACGAAGAGTTCGACCACGTCGTCGTAGATCGGGAAGATCGGCAGGGAGTGCTCGAGGCCGGGGTATCCGTCGAGCGTCTCGGTGAGGTTCTGCCGGATGTTCAGCGATCCCTCGGTCGTCGGCATGAGTCCGAGTTCGCGCGCGGCCATGATGATGTACTGCCGGCCCTGCCGGGCCGCGGACACGTACATCTTCAACGTCTTGGTGTCGTAGTACTCCGCGTACTTCCGCAGGATGTCACGCGCCTTGTCGAGCGAGTCGATGTCGGTCTCCCAGAACACGCCCCGCCCGGTCGAGTAGATGCGCGGTCCGAGAAGCTCGCCCGCCGTCACGCGGTCGGCGTAGGTGAGGTGATCGGAGGTGCTCGGCTGCGCGTCGCGCGTCGTGGTCACGCCGTACGCGAGGTTCGCGAGGTACGACCACACGTCCGTCCGGTGGACCTGGTACGAGGGGCGCATGTGCGCGTGGATGTCCACGAACCCGGGGACGATGGTGCGTCCCGAGACGTCGATCACCTCGGCTCCGGCCGGCACACCGACCTCGCCGCGCACGCCCACGGCGACGATCCGGTTGTCCGTGACGACCACATCCGCGTTCTCGATGACCTGCGGCACACCGCTCGCGTCGTCGGCCATGGTGAGAGCTGTGCCGCCCCGGAGCACGACGGTGCCCCGCGGCAGGTCGCGCTCCACCTCGATCTCGATCCGGACCTCGGTCGCGTCGTACGTCGAGTCGGCGTCGGATGCGGCCAGATCGTGGCTGAAGAAGGCGTTGCCGAGGGCGTAGTGCACGGTCTCGCCGTCGGCGCTCCACGCGGGGAATTCGCCGCCCATGTCCGTGAGCTTCCGCGCGGGGAAGGCGGCGTTGTCGGGGGTGCCGACGTTCACGGTCGGCGGCTCGGCACCCACCCTTGGCACCGTCACGGTGTAGAGCTGGCCGTTGATCGAGGCCATGGCCTGGTCGCCGGTGGGCGCCATCACGATCGCGTCGGGGCCGAGGCCCTCCTCGGCGTTCGGGGGGCGCGGTCCGGTGACGCGGATGTGCCGGCGCTCGTCCGTCCCGTCCAGCCGGATCGAGACCAGCACGTCCTCGCCCCCGTCGTAGAGGAAGAGCCGCTCGGAGCCGTCCACGAAGTGCGGTGTGCTCCGGTTCTCGGCCGGAGCGACGAGGGTGGCGTCGGACGGCCCGCCGGTCGTCGGGAGCCAGACGATTTCGGTGGGATCGGGGGAGCCCGACCCGAAGCCCCCCGCGGACTCGCGGTAGGCACGGGCCACGTCCCGGAAGACCACGAGGCGCTGGGCGTCGTTCGTCCAGGCGGGCGTGACCCAGGAGGCCGGCTCGGCCGAGAGCCGCGTGGGCTGACCTCCGTCCGCGCCGATCGTGTAGACGTGCCCGGCCTCACCCTCCCACGTGACGTAGGCGATGCGCTCGCCGTCCGGCGACCACGCCGGGAAGTGCTCGGTCACGCCGGAGTCGTCGACGGGTGCGTCCCCGGTAAGCCGCCGCGCGTTCGAGCCGTCGATGTCGGCCACCCACAGGCGATTGAGCACGGTGAAGGCGATGCGGCTTCCGTCGGGTGAGGGCACCGGATCGCGGATCTGGGAGGCGACGAAGGTCGGGGTGTCCTCGATCGGGTAGTCGAAGTCGACCGTGGGGCCGACGGCGAGCTGGTAGTCGAGCTCGAAGGGAATCTCCTCCGCGGAGCCCGGCGCCCCGTCCTCGCCGACCGGCACGCGCCAGAGCTTGCCGCCCCAGCTGGCCACGAGCCCTCGCGAGTCCGGTGTGAAGGACATGCCGGGAAGCACGTCGAGCGTGGCCCGCGACTCCTGATCGTCCTGCTGCACGGGGTACGCGAGCCAGCTCTCTTCCCCGGACTCGAGGTCGCGGATCCGGAGACCGGTGTTCGCGTCGTGGCGGGTGCCGTACACGAGCCAGCGTCCGTCGGGCGAGAGCGTGGGCCGGAAGCCGGAGCCCCAGCGCGAGGTGCGCGCGTACGATTCGCCCGTGTCCCGATCGTAGACGGCCAGCTGGTACTGGGGCATCGGTGCGTTGTAGGTCCAGTCGCCGTCCCGGCGCGCGTACCAGACCCAGCGGTCGTCGGTACCGAAGGCCGCACCGAGGTGCTTCTCGCCGTCCTCGGCCACCAGCTCGGTTCCGGAGCCGCCGTCCATGTGGTAGAGATGGAGGTTCGGCAGCCCCGCACCCCCACGGAATCCACCCATCGAGGCCACGATGTACTCCCCGTCGGGGGTCCATTCGGGACTCTCCGCGCGATTCGCCTCTCCCTCGCTGACCTGGATGGTGTCGGTCCCGTCGAGGCTCAT
>DATFJS010000025.1:0-2227 GCA_035269045.1 Longimicrobiales bacterium
GTGGAGACGAGCAGGGCACGTATGGGCCTCATGGCAGCTCCTTTCATGAGGGCGGTGGACGGGGAGGAAGGCTCACGCGGCTTGGACATGGCTGCGTCGAACACCGACGCCGCGGGGACCGTCGACGCTCGATCACCGGACGGGCCCGAGGCGTCCGAGCATTCGGCTCGGATCGACCCCGGCGCCTTGCGTGCGCACGCCTTTCGCGTGCGCACGCCTTAGGGCGATCGGGCGCACCGTCGGCAACCCTGTCCTTCCCTGGTGGACCGCGCCGAAGGAGCGCACCGTCAGGCCGCCCCAGCCGCTGCGTCGATGGCCTCCAGCCCGTCGTAGTCGGGGTCCAGCGCGAGCATCAGGCCACGGCCCCACGCGCCGATGGCGGCTCCCGTCGCTCCGTAGTACGTCGGGAACGGATAGATCATGCTCTGCAGCTTCGAAATCGGCAGGCGCGCGTGCACGGCCAGGTTGAGCATTCCGAGCATCTCGGCGCCGCGCGGTCCGACCGTCGTGGCTCCGACCAGCGCTCCGGTGGAACGATCCGCGATCAGCTTGACGATGCCGCGCTCCGTGGCGTCCACGAAGCCCTTGAATGTGGCGGGAAGCTGCTTGACGGCGACGGCCGCGTCGATCCCTGCATCCCGAGCCTGCTCCTCCGTCATGCCGACGCTGCCGACCTCGGGGTCGGTGAACGTCCCACGGGGAACCGCGTGGTACTCGGCGGGCGGATGCTCCTCGCCCAGAATCTCCGCCGCAATGATCGCGGAGTGGTAGAGGGCCACGTGAGAGTAGAAGGCGTGTCCGGTGACGTCCCCCATCGCCCACAAGCCATCGCTGACCTGCATGTTCTCGTCCGTCTCGACGTGCGTGCCATCGGCGTCGATTCCCACCGACTCGAGGCCGAGATCGGAGATGTCCACGGTCCGTCCCGCGGCGACGAGAAGTCGCTCTCCGACAGCCTCGCGGCCATCGTCCGTCGTCACCACGATCGATCCGTTCCGCGTGTCGACGCGCTCCGCCCGTACTCCTGAGCGCACGTCGATTCCTTCGGCTTCGAACGCTTGCTCGATCGCCTCGGACGCCTCCGGCTCCTCTCGGTGCAGCAAGCGATCCCTGGCTTCCACGATCGTGACGTCGACCCCGTAGCGAGCGAACACTTGGCCGAGCTCGCATCCGCTCGCACCGCCGCCGATCACGACCAGCGACCCGGGTAGCTCCGCGGCCTGTACCGCGTCGTGCGTCGTCCAGAAGTCGACGCCGTCGAGTCCCGGAATCGGTGGCATCGTGGCTTTCGAACCCGTCCCGATCACCACGCCCCGCCGCGCGCTGTACGTCTCGCCGTTCACGCGTACGGTACGAGGTCCGACGAGCGTTCCCCTGCCCTTGACGAGGCGCCCGCCGTGAGACGCGTAGCGCTCCAGCGCTCCGCCGTCGTCCCAACCGCCGGTGGTGGCGCGCGTCCGCTGGGCCGCCTTGCCCCAGGCGGGCGTGGCGTGGGTGTCCGCCGCGAGCTCGTCGGACCGGCGAGCCTCCTGAAGCGCATTCGCGGACCGGATCATGGTCTTGGTGGGCAGGCACGCCCAGAACGGGCACTCTCCGCCCACCAACCCGTCCTGGATTCCGATCACGTCCAGCCCCGCGTCGAGAAGGCGGAGCGACAGGTCCTCTCCACCGGTTCCGACCCCGAGAACGATGACGTCGGCGTCGGCCGTTCGCTGGCTCTTGTCGTCGAACGTGCGTGCGGATTCGGACATGATGCTCCTGTCCATCGTTCTGCACCGCTTCGGGCGGGGTGGCGATCGCGTTGGGCCGTGCGCCACCGGCAGCTCCGGGCGGTTCTTCGGAGGGGTGGACACGACCCGCCGTCGTCGACGCGCGACGCTCCTGCCCCCTTGATGAGTCGACCATAGGTCCGATCGAATCGAGGCGTCCACCTCGCTACGAACATTCGGTGCCAGGCGGCCGGCACTCTCACGACCAAGACGACGGGACGCAGCGCGTCGCCTGACAGCGTGCCGCTGCGTCCCGCGCCCGCGGGCCGCGGACTCGTACCGTCAGGTCCCGCTCACGGGCAGCCTGGCGGTACGGGCGATCGGAACGCGGTCAGCGATCCTCGTCGAGCACGAACGAGATCTTCGCGGTGATCCGGTACTCCACGATCCGATCGTTCTCGACGATGGCCTGCATGTCCTTGACGTAGATACTCCTGATGCCCTTGATCGTCTTGGAC